>JALTOP010000346.1 GCA_027000105.1 Planctomycetaceae bacterium
CACATTGCCCGGCCAGTTGTGCCGGGAGAGTCGTTCCATCGCCAAAGAAGTGAATTTTTTAACCGGTCTTCCGGTTTTTTCAGCAAACCGCTCTGCAAAAAAGTTAGCCAGGCTCGGGATGTCATCGCGCCGATCCCTCAATGACGGAACGATAATTTCGAGAACCTGCAGTCTGAAGTAGAGATCTTCACGAAACTTCTTCTCTCGAACGGCTTCTTCAAGATTCCTGTTCGTCGCGGCCACCAGGCGGACATCAACCTTGATCGATTTTGAACCGCCGACACGTTCAAAAGGGTGACCTTCCAATACACGGAGAAACTTGGCCTGAATGGCCAGGCTCATCTCACCCACTTCATCGAGAAACAGCGTCCCCTGATCGGCCTGCTCGAATTTGCCCGGTTTTTGATCGGTCGCACCGGTGAAGGCTCCTTTTTCGTGGCCAAACAGTTCACTCTCGAGCAGCGATTCGCTCAGGGCGGCGCAATTCATGCAGACAAACGGTTTTTCCTTGCGGGGAGAATTGTAATGAATCGCTCTGGCTACCAATTCCTTGCCCGCTCCACTTTCGCCCCGAATCAGAACAATCGCATCGCTTGGCGCGATCAACGCGATCTTTGATTTCAACTCTTTCATCACCGAGCTTTCACCAACCAGTTCGGTTTCAATGGCCAGTTGGTGCTTCAGTTGCAGGTTTTCGTTCTGTACTTTAATCAGGCCATCTTCCAGTTCCTGACGCTGACGCAAATTCTGCATGGCAATCGCGAGTTGATCCGCCACTGCCAGAGTGTAGTCCAAATCGTTCGCATCGAGTGGATTTTCGGGGTTGGTCGAGTAAAGATGGATCAGGCCATAAATTCTCCCCTCATGATGAATAGGAGCAACAAGAAGCGATTGGGCCTGTAATTCATCAACGCTGTCCCGCTGCGCCAGTTCCTCAGGCTGTTCAAGATTGCTGGCCAATATCGCCTCAGCATTCTGAAAAACCTGCTCTGTCAAGGAAGAAGAAACCGGACGGTACTCCTTGTTTTCCATGCTTCGGTAAGCCGCATTGACAAGCTCGGCACGGTTTCCCAGCTTCACCGAATCGAAATCCGGGAGTGTCAAAACGGCTCCGATATCCGCCCCGGTGATGCCGACCAGACCATCGAGCACAATTTCTGCAAGTTCGTGCGCGGTTTGGACATTCCCCATTTTCATCGCCATCTGGTACAACCGGGACAGTTCGAGACCGGCTCGCTGCCTGACGGTCTGTTCCGATTGATCCTCTCTGCCCAGAGAGGATTTCTTCTGGCGATGCAATATCTTTGGCAAATCCCTGTTGCCATCATCAATTCTTATTTCGGTCTCGGTTTCACCATCGAAAAAACGCTCCGATTGGGCAAGCGAACAATCGGGATCGCTCGTAAACAGAAGATACGAGCTTCCGATCCGGATCAGATCGCCGTCGATTAAAGCCGTGTCCGTCCTGATCACCTCGCCGTTGAGGGAGGTTCCGTTACGACTGTCACGATCGCGAATGAGCCAACCGGCTGAAGAATGGAAAACCTCACAATGATTGCGGCTGCAAACGTCATCCTGCAGAACGATACGATTCGTGGGAGCGCGACCAATATCGACGATATGGCCCGGTTGCAATTGATATCGCTGCTCGTTGTTCGAATTGCCCCAAATCAGATAAAACGTGGGTTCGTCTTTTGATGTTGCAAATCTATCCACTGAAACAAGACACCTGATGAGCTTGGCGAAAACAGACTACAGGAACGTGATGGGAAACTTCAGACAGGCAAACAGATACCCACCTTCGCAGATAACTGCACTCCCGCTCTTCTAAATTCTCACTTCCATTTTGCACTTTGTAAGCCATTTTACAATTCCCAGCCGCCCGCTTTTGTATCTTCAGGGAAGAAAATGGGAGCATCGATTTCCAGAATGCTGCCGGCAGCGACTGATGAGGCATGTTTATGGCGATTTCGAAAACAATAAACGCTGAATGTCGTGCAGCATCAAACTGGAAGTTTGTCGCTGAGAGGAAGTTTGTCACCGAGAGGCTTGAAGAAACCGTACAACTGCAATACCGTTGGATGCAGTACCATGGGCAGCCTGTCATCGGGACGATCTGCCATCATGCGATCTGGTACCACCTGTTTTCTTCACCGATCGACAGTTTTCAACCAGACACTTATCAACGAACCGGAATATCATGCCCGTTTTGGATTCAACAGAGTTAATCAACCTGGGAAAGACGCTCCTCGTAGCAGCCGGTGCCAGCGACGAAGAGGCAAAGATTGTCGCACAGGAACTCGCCTCGGCCAACCTTGTCGGCCATGACAGTCACGGTGTGATGCGGTTGGTACAATACGCCCAGTTGATTGAAGATGGGCATATCGTACCCGGGCAACAACCGGAAATTGTTCGTGAAGGGCCGGCGTTTCTTGTTGTCGATGCTCATTTCACTTTCGGCCAGGTCGCGGCCAATTGGACGCTGGAGCAGTTGTACGAAAAAGCAAAACAGTGCGGTTCCGCCAGTGCCTTCATACGAAATTGCAACCATGTCGGACGACTCGGTTCCTACACCGAACAGGCGGCCAGGCTTGGCTATGCGGCTTTGATGTCGGTCAACGCTCCAGGCCCCGGACAGGTTGCACCATTCGGTGCGATGCAACGACGGATGGGAACCAATCCGATATCAATGGCGGCTCCAGGAACCGGGGCAGACTGTATCGTTCTGGATATGACAACTTCCGCAACAGCAGAGGGAAAATTGAGGGTCGCCCATCAATCGGGAAAGAGCGTCCCCGAAGGATGGTTAATCGATGGTCATGGGAATCCGAGCACCAACCCGGCTGATTATTACAACGAACCGAATGGGTGTATTCTCCCGCTGGGGGGGCAGCTGGCGCATAAAGGGTACGGTTTGTCGGTCATGGTTGATCTGTTCTGCGGGATTCTCTCGGGCAGCGGCGTTGGTCGTACGGATTTGCCACGCGGTGCCAACGGTGTCTGGATACAACTTCTCGACATCGAACAGATCGCAGGAAAGGATGAGTACGAACGCTGGATTGGCCCCTACAGCGAACATATCAAATCGGCCAAAAAACAGCCCGGTGTCGATGAAATCCTTTTTCCCGGAGAAATCGAGAAAAAAACTTTCGAATCGCGCATCAAAAACGGTGTCTCTCTCCCCGATGAAACCTGGCGACAACTGAATGAACTGGCGGACAAACTGGATGTCTCCATCCCGTGCAATCCGGTTAAATCCGGTTAAACAAATTTCTGCGGAATCTCACAACTCCAGCCGGTACGAATTGTCAATCCGGTTGAACCTGGGTAGCATTTGTTACCTGATGTCACTTTTCTGTTTCGTCGAATTGATGGAACATTCACAACATGCCCACAGAAGGAATGAGGAGACTGAAATGAAAAAAGTACCTGTTTTTCTGACGTTGCTGCTTGCTGGAGCCTTTGTTTATGCGGCTGCTCCCGGAAATGCTGTAAAATCCGGTCTTCCAGTTGGAACGTTCGTTCCCGCGTATCATGTCAACGATGTAACCGGGCCGAATGCAGGCGTTTCCCTCTGTTACCGCTGCCGCTTTGCTGGTCGCCCCGTTGTCAATATTTTCACTCGCGAACTGACCCCGGAAGTTGTTGACCTGATCGCTCAAATCGACAAAAAGGTCGGCGCGAACAAATCAAGCAAAATGGCTGCGTTTGTTGTTCATTTGACGGACGACGTGAAGGCTTCAGATGCAATCTTGAAGAAAATTGCCCGGGAAAAACATCTTGAAAATGTCCCACTGACAAACTTTGACGGCACCGCAGGGCCTGCCAATTACAAAATTGCCAAAAATGCGGATGTTACCGTCATGATGTGGGTCAAGGGAAAAGTAAAAGTCAATCGGGCATTCAGCACAGCCAAGCTTTCTAAAGAGGAAATCAAGGAAGTCGTGGCTGATACCTCAAAAATCCTGAATTGATGGATGCTCCTTTTGTTGAGCATTTGAGCCTTGGGGATTCTACATTGAGCTTGACAGGAACCGGTCAGCGGTGCTATCCGGTCTGCTTCGATGTTGCAACCTGTTCTGCCCTGTAGAATTCCCATGAAACTCGCCTCTTTTTCACCAACAGCATCGACCACCAGCTATGCCATGAAAATGGTCATTCTGGTGGTCATGGTTATTCTGGTGCTCTTTATCAGCGCTGGCGTGCTTAACTCCCCGCTTTATGCACAGCGATGGGAGTCCCAATTTCAATACAGACAGTACCGTGTGCATTCGCAGGTACCGGTTCAGAATATCGCAGCCGGGATCAAAAATCTGGACTCGTTAAAACAGGCTCTGGGTAACGAGTTACAAATTGAGTTGTCTGATCAGCCGATCGAATTGTACATTTTTTCAACCCAAAAAAACTATCGATCTTATGTGGGGCCTCGTGTTCCGGAAGCTGTCAATCGTCCGGCTGTTTTCGTAAAAGGGCCGGATGCTCTTTGGGTTTACGTTGTCTATCATCGAAATTGGGAAATCGATCTACGGCATGAAATGACCCACGCGCATCTTCACGCCTGCCTGCCCTATCTGCCAATCTGGCTCGATGAAGGATTGGCAAAATATTTTGAAGTACCGGATTCCAAACAGGGGTTCAACAAGACGCTACACCAGAATCTTGTGTGGCGATTGCGCTTTCGGAGGGGGATTCGATCAGCGGAACTGGAGAAGCTGAACAGTCTGGAGGAAGTCCGCCCGGAACATTACCGCGACAGTTGGGCTTGGGTGTACTACTTACTGCACTCGTCGCTGGAGAATCGTCGTTTTTTCCAGAAGTACCTGCAGGAAATTCAGGCCGAGGAAGTTCCCGGAGCTTTTTTCGAAAATCTCTCGCGTTTTTCTCCCGACTACAAACGGCAGGTGATTCATTTTTACCGGAACCTCAAGTCTCGCAATTGACCGGAAGTGAAAACGTATCCAGGCCACTGCTGTTGTAAATAATTCAACCATTTCCCCCTCCAGGCAGGCTGAAACCGCCTGAAAAGCGACTCTGGAGCGGTCAATCAATCAATCTTTTCGGAATAAACCAAAAAGGCTACAGTAACCCCTACAGCCCGACCGATGCTCGATAATGGACCGAAAATTTCGTTCCCGGCAGAGCGTGTTCTGTAAACAATGGAATCGAAGCCGGTTCTGTCAATGAAACATTTCCAGGCGGATCGCGGTTGGGTGAGCCTTGCATAATGGAGTGCAAGGAAGAGTGTATCGGCAAAATAATGATCTCCACGCAGGAAGGACTAAGGATGAAAGTTTTGAATTTATTGAAAGGGGCTGCCGTTGGCCTGGCATGCTTGGGTATGGCGTTACCGCAAGCATCGATGGCTGCAGGCCCACAGAAGGCTCCAGTAGCCGCACAGGTAAAAATCGCAGATGTTGCCCTGAGCAACGGAACTCTCTCCGGGAAGGTTGTTGACACCCAGGGAAAAGTTCTCAGTGGAAGTGTTGTCAAGGTGAGCTTGGGCAATAAAGAGGTAGCGAGCACCGTTTCCGGGCAAAATGGCGAATTTGCCGTTAAAAATCTGAGCACCGGAGTGTATCAGGTTTCCACAGGTCAAACGCGAGCCGCTGTCCGACTTTGGGAAGGTCAGGCCGCTCCTCCAGCCGCCAAGAAGCATGTGCTGCTGGTCAACGGGCCTGTCACACGCGCCCAGTTGCTCGGTGCCGGATTTTTTTCAAGTCTGTCAACGACACAACTCCTTGTTGGTGGTGCAGTCATCGCCGGAACCGCAACGGCAATTGCAGTCGCTGCAAACAATAACGACTCACCAGCCAGCCCGTAACCAATTGCAGTGAGTCAATACTTGGTCCTGAGGACATCAGCTGAACAGGCCCGCTTTCCTAGAAGGCGGGCTTTTTTGCTGCAAACGCTTTTTTCTACAAGGTGGAACAACAGAAACCGTGCCAATCGATCTCGTTTCAATCGCATCTTTATCTTTCACCTTGCGTCGCAGTCGAGCGGCTGTATTTTCTCCATCATTCCTGGCAGGTCTGCCGCCAACTTCTCCATCGCCGTCTCGTAATCGATAACCGGTTCATATTGAAAATCGGTTTTTGCTTTCTCGATTGCATAGGTGTGGGATTGGCTCAATTGCAGAGCGACAAACCTTGTCATGGGCGGCTCGACATTCAATTTTCCCGAAAGTCGATAGGCCATCTCGATCATGAAACCGATCAGATACGCGCTTCTGGCGGAAATTGTTTTGGTTACCGGTTCGATTCCTGCCCGATCGAGTACTCCATTTATCCATGACCAGAGATTAACGGGAACCGGATCGTTGATAAAATAGGCACTCCCGCAAACTGGGGAGCCGGGTTCCAACCGACGCGCAGCCTGCCAATGGGCAGCAGCCGCATTTTCGACGTAGCACATGGAAACCAGGTTCGTCCCATCGCCGACTTGCCGGATTTTTCCTGCTGAGGCTTTTTTGAGCAATCGTGGAACAAGATGATTATCTCTTGGCCCCCAAATCAAATGGGGCCGCAGGGCACATGTCGATAATCCATTTTCGTTATTCGCCTGCAAAACTGCCTGCTCGGCGAGCGCCTTGCTGCGTGGATAGTGACACAGATACTTCCTGGAATAGGCGAGCGTTTCATCGCCGTTGAGATGAGGTTGTCCATCGAACACCACACTGGGAGAACTGGTATAAACAAGTTTCTCGACTCCCTGCTTCTTGCAGGCTTCAATCACATGATACGTGCCAACAGTGTTGATTTCGTAATATGTTTTCCAACTTCCCCAGATACCGGGGATCGCTGCAACATGGTAGACAGTCTCAATGTTTTCGCAGGCGTGTTGAACCGGCGAAGCTTCCCGGATGTCACCTCGAATCAGTTCAACTCCCCTGTTCTTCAGTTCGGGATAATCCCCCCGGCTGAGTACACGAACTTTCTTCCCCTGTTCAAGCAGTTGCTCAACCAGATATCTTCCCAGAAATCCGCCACCGCCCGTAACCAGAACATTCATATCCAACAATATCCCCCGTTCGATTTCAGCGCGACAGCTTCAGACTGGGCCAGAGGCTGGAATCTGTTGGATAAGGGAAATCTTCACTCAATCCGTAAGTTTGACTGGTCCCCGGATGACGCTGATATCGGAGGATGTAAAAGAAACCGATCGAGGGAACGTTTTCCGGATCGAAACCGGTGAGCACTTTTTTCGGAAGCCAACAGGAAACGGACGCCATTTCCGAGCCAACCGAGCCGACTGTCGGAAAATCAGCCTCCGATTCAGACAGCTTTCTCGATTGAGAATGAACCAGTGGGATTTGACTGGTTACCCCAGGCAGAATCTTTTTCCCTTTCGCGACCGGAAAAACGATCTGGAAACAATGACAAAAGCGATTGGCCCGTCTATTCGATTTCATATCGCGCGTATCGATATAAAAGACAATTTCAGGGCGAGCAGGAGTCTTTTGACTTTGTTTGGTGTTTCCGGAAAGTGCATCTTTTTTCGGCGGAACAATAGACGCCTCGGCTGAAACCGCCACCCCGCCATCGTTCCAGGCAACCCGGACGGTGCCAATTTGTTGATCTTCCGAGGGAGCAAAAATCAAATTGGGCAAAGGCACAGAAATGTCCGGATGCTTTCCGTTCAGAATCATGCTTTCCAGATCTCTCTGGAAAGGGATTTCAAACGCTGTCTGAAAATAGAATTCCGGCGGGATCAATAGAGATTCAGAATTTCCGTCCATATATTGCACCTGACCGTCCTGCAAAGGTGTTATCCACACCATTACTTCGTTTAGCACACCACTATCATTTCGTTTACCTAGCTGGTTCGCTGAAGCAGATCCCGGAAAGAATCGTACCGACGCCTTCAAAAGACCGACGCCCCGACGGCAACTGCAAATCCTCGCAGCTTCGCAAAGGAACTGCTGTTCATTATTGCGCCTTTGCCGTTTACAACGCGACAGTATAATATGACAGCGGCGTATTGAGTAGTGCATGGAAACAGAAACCGTGCCGAGATGCCCATCATGTCGTTTCAGTCATCTCATTTTCAAAGGGCTCCCTCCCTTTCTGTCATAACTGACATTGCGTATCCTATCCGTTCTGTTTATTCTCTGATTATGGTCCAGTTGGAGCCTGGCTGGTCGATCTATGAACACCGGCCCGTCAACGTAACAGCGGCCCGTAACCATCGGTCCGAAATTTTGTCGTCTGCTGTCCTGTTCACCCAACCAGGGGAAACCGGTTCGGAATCCCCAAGCGGATGGCAGACGGATTGCGTCCAATCTTTTCAGAAACAATAAAAATTGGTTTTTCATGGATAAAACATTATCACCACCGGCTATCAAAATGCCCAATTCCTACTCAGCTGCGACAACGCGCACCTGCTCTCTGATGGGCGTTCAGATAATTGGCAGCGGTTCCTGCGTCCCGGATAACATTGTGACCAACCAACAAATGGCGGAGCAGTGTCCAGGCTGCGATCCTGATTGGATTGTACAACGCACCGGCATCAGGGAAAGGCGTTTTGTTTCTCCCGGGCAGGCGACAAGCGATCTTTCGGTGATGGCCGCTCAGCGGGCGATGGCAAACGCCGGTGTCTTCGCCAAGGATATCGATCTGCTGATCATTGCCACCTTCACTCCCGATTTCCACTGTCCCTCAGCCGCCTGTCTGGTGCAGGATCGGCTGGGGATTGATGCCCCTGCATTTGACCTCAACGCGGCTTGCGCAGGATACATGTATGCTGTCAGCACAGCCGGGCAATATGTTTCCACAGGAAATGCAAAACTGGCGTTGGTGATCGGTGCAGACTGCAATTCACGAATTGTCGATCCGAAAGATCGTGGGGTTGCCCCGCTGTTCGGCGATGGTGCCGGGGCGGTGGTCATGGCACCGGGAACACTTCAACAGGGGCTGCGATCCTATCAACTCGGCTCCGATGGAGGGGGCTGTTTGATGCTCGGACGTTCCGCGGGAGGAACGAAAAACCCGATGACTTCCGAATCGCTGGCGAATGGCGATCACTATCTGCGAATGGACGGAAAGAGTGTTTTCAAGTGGGCCGTCCGAACGGTGACGCAATCGATTGACGTTGTTTTGAAATCAGCCGGGATGACCGTTGACGATATCCCACTGTTCATTCTGCATCAGGCCAATCAACGTATTCTCGATTCGGTTGCAGAGAAACTCGCCATTCCGAAAGAACGCATGTATTGCAACGTCCAGAAATATGGCAATACCTCAGCCGCATCAATTCCATTGGCTCTGGATGAAGCACTTTCAGAAGGGTTGATCAACCGCGGCGATACGATCATGCTTTCCGGTTTTGGAGCCGGTTTGACATGGGGAACGTCCCTGTTTGCCTGGTAAACTGGTAAAATCTGTTCGCCTGGTAAAACTTCTGTAGCAGGCCCTACTATCTGCAGATACTGCAACGACCACCGCAAACAGTGCAACTAACCCTACGACTACTCCGACAATCGATTTTCGCAACAATGCAAACCGGGACGACAATCTCCGAAGTACGAAACGCAATCGGGCTTGCCCGATCGGCTGCTAAAAAGATCGGCTGCGTCCCGACAATGGGGGCGCTGCATGCCGGGCACTTGAGCCTGATTGAAAAAGCAGCCCGCCATTCCGATTTTGTGGTCGTCACCATTTTCGTCAACCCGACACAATTCGGCCCTGATGAAGATTACGATTCGTACCCCCGCACACTCGAAAACGATCTGCAACTGTGTGAACGGGCCGGTGCGAATTTCGTCTTTCATCCCCAAAATGAAACCATCTACAGCGATAATCCACAACTGAAACTGTGCGTCGGAGAGTTGGCAAGACGCTGGGAAGGCGATTCCCGCCCCGGACATTTCGATGGCGTTGCCACCATTGTTGCCAAACTGTTCAACATCGTGCAGCCTAATGTCGCAATGTTCGGCCAGAAAGACTATCAACAACTGGCGATCATAAAAGCTCTTTGCCGTGACCTCAACTTCCCGATTGAAATTGTCGGTTGTCCCACCATCCGGGAAGAAGATGGGCTGGCGTTAAGCAGCAGAAACGCCTATCTTTCTCCCAGTGAACGAAAACAGGCAACCGTTCTGTACCGGGCGTTGTGCCTGGCAGAAAAACTGATACAGGATGATCAACTTTCCTTGAAACAAATTCGCCAAAAAATGTTGGAAGTACTCGTCTCTGAACCTGATGTTGTTCCAGAATATGCGACGATTGTCGATCCGGACGATCTGCAAATGCTCGAACAGCGACAGCAGAAAATGGTTGCGTTGATTGCGGCAAAAGTCGGAGAAACCCGTTTGATCGACAACCGTGAGATATTTCAAACAACGTCGTAATATGGACTCCATAACATAGTTCGTGGAACGGCTTGGCGGACTCTGTATTCCGGAAATTTTTGATTCCTGATCCTCATGAAGCAGGAAGTTCTCTTTCGGATAATCCAGGCAAAACATTTTCACCCATTACCGTTTTCACCCATTTTGTCAGGCAAAGTTTGGCCTGCAGCCAGCCCAACCTGCAAAACAGAGGAGCCGATCGGGCGTGCGACAAACTCTGATTTATATCTCACTGGATGCTCCCTTCTCCATCCTTCCTGACGGAACGGCTGATAGACCGATTTTGCATGTCGGTTTCGGATTGATTCTTCTCGGGTTGATGCTGGCTTATGCAGCCTGGTTTTTTCTGACCGGGCAAGCGACCGGGCAACATCGTTCGGAGAGTTCGCAAAACGAGAAGGAAAACAGGAAAGCGAAGAAAAACCAGAGCGGGAAACCGCCATCCCCCCTGGCACCTCTTGTTGCCGCCGCAATCCAGTTGGGGGCCGTCGGATTGGTTGCCTATTTCTTCTCACCAGTTCGAGTTTTCCCCGTTTACGGCTATGGTACGATGCTACTGATTGCCTTTGTTGTCGGCGCAAGTTGGGCCGGGCGGCGGGCAGATCAAGTGGGCATCGAACGCGATGTCGTCTGGGACGCGGCGATGGCGATTCTTGTTTCGGGAATCGTCGGTGCCCGCAGTTTTTACCTGATCCAAAAACGGGAAATGGTTTTCAAAGATGCGAGTTCATTGCAGGATTATCTCTTCCGCATCGTCAATCTTTCCGATGGAGGGCTCGTCCTTTATGGCGGTGTGATCCTCGGAACAATCACCTACTTCACTTTTTGTAAAATTCGAAACGTCCGACCGCTACAACTGGCAGATGTCATCACGCCTTCAATTTTTCTGGGGATCGGTTTCGGACGTATCGGTTGCCTGCTGAACGGCTGCTGTTATGGGGATCGCTGCGACTTGCCCTGGGCGATCACTTTTCCGCCTGGCTCTGTCCCGTACGAAATCATGCTGCATTCCGGCTTCATCGATCCGAATGCGGTTGTCAGCTTACCATTGCATCCGACGCAAATCTACAGCTCGATCGGCGGTTTTGTCCTCGCCTATTTAACGGCGACCGTTTTCAAATATCGCAGGCATGTGGGCGAAGTTTTCGCCGTCGGCGCAATTTTTTATCCGATCAATCGGTTTCTAATCGAGTTCGTACGAGGAGACGAATTTACACAATTGGATACCGGCTTGACGATATCCCAACTGGTCAGTATTGCCGTTTTGATTGCAGGAGTAGTCTATCTGGTTTATCTTGAGACGACTTCCGTTCATCCAGACGTTCATTCAAAAAAGCATGACTGACCAGACATGCACTCATAAATGTACGTTTAGTTTTCGTCGTTTTTCCCTTTTCGGGAATTCTGGAACTTTTCCCACCTTGCGAACGTCCAATAAACGATGGCCGAGAAAAAGACGGACCAGGAATTGATTGCGGAGTCTGTTTCCGGGCAGACAGAGGCGTTCGATGCGCTGATGTTACGATACCAGGATCGGCTCTTTAGTGCCTTGGTGCAGATTTTGCGGGATCGGGAGGAGGCTCGGGATGTCGTTCAGGAAGCGTTCGTGATGGCCTGGACAAAACTGGCTTCTTTTCGTGGGGAGTCCGGTTTTTATTCCTGGCTGTTTCGGGTGGCGTATAATATCGCGATGAGCCATAAGCGAAAGAAGTCGCTACCGACAACATCAATCGATAATCAACCTGCCTCCGGTTCAATCACTCCTGAAGACCGTCACCCGGATAACCAGCCGTCCCACCAAATGGAAACATCGGAACGTCAGCACATGGTGCGGGCAGCGTTGGAGGAATTACCGGAGGATTACAGAACCGTTTTGATATTGAAAGAGATGGAAAGTTTCAAATACGAACAGATAGCGGAAATTGTGGGAGTCCCGATCGGAACGGTTCGCAGCCGTATTCACCGGGCACGTAGCCTGCTCAGAGAAAATTTACTGAAACGGTTACCCGAGGGAGAGGAAATCTGCCAGGCATGATGAT
The DNA here is from genome assembly GCA_027000105.1 of Planctomycetaceae bacterium. Taxonomy (GTDB): domain Bacteria; phylum Planctomycetota; class Planctomycetia; order Planctomycetales; family Planctomycetaceae; genus Rubinisphaera. The sequence goes on from JALTOP010000346.1 coordinate 12,385, forward strand.
TCTCCTTCAGGAGTTGGCTGAATTGGATACTTTTACCGGATAGATCGCGACTTACCTTACGCATCGTGACACACTTTGGAACTTTTTTGAATTTATTGTTTTTTAACAGGTGAGCTGGCGTGACAGCGTCCCCTGTTTTTATTGTCTGTGGGATGGGGCCGACCCATTTTGAACTATGAAATCTGAATTTGATCCCGAACTGATCTCTGCCTATCTCGATGGGGAGTTGACGTCTCAATCGGATCGCGAGTTGGTGGAACAGCATCTTGCAGCCACATCTGCAGATGCCCGGATGCTCGACGATTTTCGCCAGATGGGCGCGTTGCTGCGCGAACTGCCGAGAGAGTCAGCACCTGCCGGCTTGCACGAAGCGGTTCACCAGCAGATAGAACGGCAGACTCTGCTTTCCGGATCGCAAAAACAGCCGAGGCGTTTTGTCGCCCGTTCCCGACTTTTCCAGATGGTCGCTTCCGTCAGTTTATTGATGCTGATTTCCACCGTGGGTACCTTCTATTACATGTCGCAACGGATGGCTCCGAAGGTCGGCACCACAGACCTGGCGATGATGGAACGTTCTGCTCCCGACTCCGGCATGGCGACCGATCACGTTGTTGCAGAATCAGCCGATGTTAGCGCGTCCGCCCCGTCCCGTTCTGCCGAATCGCATCCTGCCGTAGAGGGGCAGGTGAAAATGGCAATGGACGATAAAGATGCGAAGATGAATAAGAATCGGTTGAGCGTCGCAGCTTCAGATCGTCCTTTCGGTTCCCCAAACAGCAGCAGGAAAATGAGCAAAGCCGTTCGTGCAGCTCCTGCCCTGAAGGCGATGCGAGCCGCGAAACCTGCTCCCGCTGCGGTGGCTTCTAGCGCAGAAGAAATCCCGCCATTGCCCGCTGTTTTGTCGAAAAAATCGATCGAATATATCAACAC
>JALTOP010000347.1 GCA_027000105.1 Planctomycetaceae bacterium
ATGACGGCTTCATCCAAACGCCCCAAGAACTCCGGTTTGAAGACCTTCTGCATCACCTGTTGAACTTCTTTTTTCATCGCATCGTAGGATGCTTCTTCGTCTTTGCTGGAGAAGAATCCAAACGGTGAGGCATTCGAGATCACCTGGGCACCGGCGTTGGTCGTCATAATCAGGATGACATTTTTGAAATCGACTTTACGGCCGAAACTGTCCGTCAAATGACCTTCTTCCATGATCTGAAGGAGCATGTTGTAGACATCCGGATGTGCCTTTTCGATTTCATCGAGCAAGACCACAGCATAGGGACGCCGGCGAATCTGTTCGGTCAACTGTCCGCCTTCTTCATACCCGACATAACCCGGAGGAGCACCGATCAGTCGAGAAATGTTGTGCTTTTCCTGATATTCACTCATGTCGATCTGAATCAATGCTTCTTCATCGCCGAACATGAATTCAGCCAGTGTTTTGGCCAACAGTGTCTTACCGACTCCGGTTGGCCCTGCAAACAGAAACGTTCCGGTCGGCCGTTTCGGATCTTTCAGGCCGGATCGCGATCGGCGAACCGCTTTGGAAACCTGCTTGATGGCCTCATCCTGGCTGACGACACGTTTATGCAGTTCGTCCTCCATTTCGAGCAATCGAACGGCATCTTCACTTGAAATTCGGGTCAACGGTACTCCCGTCATCTTGGCAACGACGGTCGCGGCGATCTCCGCATCGACAAGCCCATCTTTCTGCTTCGCCTTCTCTTTCCATTCCTGCATGATCTGCTCTTTTTTCTTTTTGACCTTATCGGCCTGATCACGCAAATGAGCCGCCTTCTCGAAGTCCTGATTCGCAACGGCTTCCTCTTTTTGCTGATTGAGCCGTTCGATTTCTTCTTCGAGTTCCTTCAGATCGGGGGGACGCACCATCGTTTTCAGCCTGACGTACGCGCCGGCTTCATCAATGACATCGATTGCCTTATCGGGCAGGCATCGCCCGGTGATATAGCGGGAAGAAAGTTCAACCGCTTTCTCGATCGCATCATCAGTAATTTGCACTTTGTGGTGCGTCTCGTATCGATCGCGCAAGCCTTTGAGGATTTCGACGGTCTGTTCCTCGGAAGGAGGATCGACCATGACCATCTGGAAGCGGCGTTCCAGCGCCCCGTCTTTTTCGATGTATTTACGGTATTCATCGAGTGTTGTCGCTCCGATGCATTGCAGTTCCCCCCGACTTAACGCCGGTTTGAGAACATTGGAAGCGTCGATCGCTCCCTCGGCTCCGCCTGCACCGACAAGCGTGTGCAATTCGTCGATGAACAGAATCGTATTTTTTGCCCGTCGAACTTCGTTCATGACGGCTTTGATACGTTCTTCAAATTGACCGCGATACTTCGTTCCTGCAACCATCATCGCCAGGTCCAGAACGACAATCCGCTTTTCAGCCAGCAGATCGGGAACTTCCCCATCGACGCACATTTGGGCAAAGCCCTCGACAATCGCCGTCTTTCCCACCCCGGCTTCGCCCAGAAGGACGGGATTATTTTTCTGACGCCGACACAAAATCTGGATGACACGCTCAATTTCCCGTTCCCGGCCGATAACCGGATCGAGCTTGCCCTGTTTGGCCAGTTCGGTCAAATCACGACCGAAACTGTCCAGTGCGGGAGTCTTGCTGTTTTTACTCGATTTGGTTCCGCTCGATGTACCGGCCCGCTCGCTACTTTCCGAACCTTCCAGACCATGCCCGAGCAGGTTGAGAACTTCTTCGCGCACATCTTCGAGTTTCAAGCCGAGGTTCATCAAAACCTGAGCGGCGACTCCCTCCTGTTCGCGAAGCAGGCCCAAAAGCAAATGTTCTGTCCCGACATAATTGTGATTGAGATTGCGTGCCTCTTCCATCGCATATTCGATCACTTTTTTGGCACGCGGAGTCTGGGGCAACTTCCCCATTGTGACCATGTCCGGCCCGGTCTGGACAATCTTTTCGACCTCAAGCCGGATTTTGCGCAAATCGACTTCCAGATTCTTCAACACGTTCGCCGCGACCCCGGATCCCTCCTTGACAAGACCAAGCAGCATATGCTCGGTGCCGATGTATTCATGATTGAATCGTTGGGCTTCCTGGTTGGCCAACTGCATGACCTTACGGGCTCTATCCGTGAATCGTTCGTACATAACTCCAACTCCTGCTTTCTGCAGTGCTATTCTGCGTTAAAAACGCCCTTTTCATCATCGGGCGCCTGTATGATTTTATGATTTGGCGATATTTATCGTTATTTCGTAATTTCGTTATTCAAAGCTGAAAACATCATCGCTGGAGACGTCTTGTTGTATGCCGGCGTCGCCTCTCCTCGTGATCTCTTTATTTCTTTTTCAAAATCCCTCTCTCACAATCGAACATCCAGTTCGATCGGATCAATCGACTCGACACCGCGCCCTCCGTCATAGCGAATTGCAACACCCGCCAGACACTCCGAGATTTGTAGGCATCACGTTCCAATAATAATACGCAACTCGCCCTCCCAGCCCGATTCCTCCTGTAAAATGGAGTTCCGAACCCGACAAGAATCGGTTTCTTCCGCACAGCCGCCATAACCGTCACCACATAGTGTCCGTTTTGGGTACGAACCCCGCTCCCGGCACTACTCCCGCTTTAGGACAATCCGAGCAGTTGGAATAGCCACGCATTTCCGGTTGGCGACGTCGCTGTGCAATTCTAGTTCTCAACACGAAATAGGACAAGATAACTGTTCTACACAAGTCCACGTTTTGTGTGAATACCTGTTTTTCAGGGTTTTGGAGAGCTATCGAGAGTGGTAACAGGTCGGTCTGCATGAAAAAAAGTCGATGAAACTCCGTCCATGTAGGGCGACAGTTTGTTTTTGCGGTCAGTCCCACCACCAGGCGTGCTTTTCGTTAAGACGGATTTGAGCAGCGATTTTTTTCTTCCGGAGAAGTTTTTCTCTTTCTGCCTCGCTGATTTCCATCTTGTTGATGACGTTAAACGGGTTGATCACCACGCCGCCGCTGATCAATCCAGTCACCAGGCGAGAGCCGTGCGATTTGCAATTGACGCAAGAGGCAACTTCTTTCGGGGCATTGTATCGGGGGAGAGCCAGTTTCGATTCGTCCAGAAAACAGGTCATCTTCCATCCTGTTTTTTGAGGCAGCGATTCCCTGTTGAGAATGGCAGCCAGAATCGCCAGGTCTGTCAGGTTTTGCAGTTCTGCAAAGGTGGGGTGTTTTTCAGCCAATTGGGGGAACGCTTTGGTGAACTGTTTTGCGTACGCGGTTGTTGAAAGTCGTGTCGAAGCGGCATCCTGAAGAACCCCGGCTTGTGCAATTTCTTCTTGCGAGAGGAGTTGCAAGCGTTGCCCGGAAAACTGGAAGACGGTTCTATCATCGGTCGTCCGGATCGCTTCATACATCGGGGCAAACCACCAACGCTGCATACTGTTGCCGGTTCGGCCGATCATGGCCAAATGCGATCGAAAACCGGAAACCCGGGCAGGTTCCAGGCCAATGGACATTCTTTTCATCAGAATATCGGCTTCAGCGAATGTCACTCCGAAATGCGAATTGGCAGGCACTCCCCAAATACGGATCTTCTGATTCC
>JALTOP010000348.1:0-546 GCA_027000105.1 Planctomycetaceae bacterium
GCTCGAGATTAACCATTTCACCCATCGCGGACGCGACTACCCGTTTGATCTGGAGGACGCCCACGAGGCCATCCGCCGTCTGAAGCCCACACCGGACCGGATCAAGGGGCTGCGTACCACCAATCAGGAAATCTATGACACGCTGATTCTGGGCACGACCATTACCAAGACGATAGATGGGGACAGCAAGAGCTATTCCTTCCACTATATTGATTGGGAGGTCCCGGAAAGCAATGCCTTTCACGTCACCGCGGAATTCTCGGTCGAGCGCACTGGCAGCACCCAGACCAGGCGTTGCGATATTGTGGCGTTTGTGAACGGCATTCCCTTTGTGGTGATCGAAAACAAACGCCCCACCGAGAGCCTTAAAAAGGCCGACAGCCAGCTGATTGGCTATCAAAACGAGGGTAATATCCCGCAGTTGTTCCATTTTTCGCAAGTGTTGATGAGCATGAACCGGCTGGGCGCGCGTTATGCTGCCATTGGGGCATCACGCCAGTATTGGCAGGCATGGAAAGATGAAGAAGACCGGGACGAGGATATTAC
>JALTOP010000348.1:556-3602 GCA_027000105.1 Planctomycetaceae bacterium
CCCTCACGGCCTCTGATGCCGATGCCATTTTCAGTGGTGATTTTATCGGCGCGCGTCAATACTTCGATGACCTAGCTGCCGAAGGGGCACGGGCGGTAACGGCGCAAGATCGCACGATTTATGCACTTTGTCGCCCTGATCGGCTGCTTGATCTGGTGCGGCGGTTCACTGTGTTTGATGGCGGCACCCGCAAAGTTGCTCGGCACCAACAATTCTTCGGCATCCTCCGCGCCATAACCCGCGTGCGGCAGATGGATATCCAGGGCCGACGTAAGGGGGGCGTGATCTGGCACACCCAAGGTTCCGGCAAGTCGCTGACCATGGTCATGCTGGGACGCGCGCTGGCGCTAGATCAGAACATCAGCAACCCGCGTATCATTATCGTGACTGACAGGGATGACCTTGACAAACAAATCAGGGATACGTTCAAATCCTGCGACCTGGAACCCGCACGCGCCACCAGTGGAGCACATTTGCTTGATCTCATCCGCGACAAAGCCCCCCTGGTGACGACGATCATCAACAAATTTGATACGGCAGCCAAAAATGCCGCCGTTGTGGATGAAGATGCCAATGTCTTTGTTTTGGTGGATGAAAGCCATCGTTCCCAGACCGGGCGTTACGGCGGCCACAGCCAAAAAGAACAAAAAATGCGTCGCTTATTGCCGATGGACTGTTACCTCGGCTTCACCGGCACACCTTTGCTTAAAAAAGAAAAGAATACGCTCTCAACCTTTGGTGGCCTCATCCACAAATATGCCATCGACGAGGCCGTTGCAGATGGGGCGGTTGTGCCTTTGCTCTATGAAGGTCGACTGGTTGAACAGCAAGTGAATGGTGATGTGATTGATCGCTGGTTCGACAAGATCAGCGAAGGGCTAACCAATTCACAAAAAGCCGATCTGAAACGCAAGTTTTCTCGCATGGACGCGTTATCCAAAACCAACCAAGCAATTCGCGCCAAGGCTTTCGACATATCGGAACACTTTCGCCAACATTGGCAGGACACGGGTTTCAAAGCCCAGCTTGTCGCGCCTTCCAAAGCCGCTGCGGTAAGGTTCAAGGAGGTTCTGGACGAGATTGGCCACGTATCCAGCGCGATTGTAATCTCGCCCCCTGACGATAATGAGGGCAATGAGGAAGTCGATAAAGACTCCAAGGATATTGTACGTGCCTTCTGGGCACAAATGATGAAACGATACAATAGTGAGGCCGAGTACAATCGGCAAATCATCAATGCCTTCAAAGGCGCAGGTGAACCGGAAATTTTGATCGTTGTATCCAAACTCCTGACCGGCTTTGATGCCCCGCGCAATACAGTCCTTTACGTGTGCAAACCCCTGCGGGAGCACAATCTTCTTCAAGCCATTGCACGCGTTAATCGGCTATATGAGGATGGCGTAACGGAAAAGGAATTCGGCTTTATTGTGGACTATGAAGGTCTACTCGGAGAACTGGATGCCGCTCTGACGACTTATAGCGCATTCGAGGGGTTTGATGCCGCCGATCTCGCGGGAACCGTGCATGACATTCGTGAAGAAATTCGTAAGCTGCCTCATTTGCACGACCAGTTATGGGACCTGTTCAAACCAGTCAAAAACAAGAAGGACATGGAGCAATTTGAACAGTTCCTGGCTGACGATGCGGTTCGGCAGGATTTTTATTCACGGCTCAAAGCATTCAGTCGCTGCCTGCACATTTCGCTCTCCTCGGACAAATTACTGGACGTTTTTGAAGAAGATAAAGTTGACAACATGAAACGGGACTGGAAACAGTTTTCGGAACTCAAACGCGCTGTGCAAATTCGATATCAGGAAACAGTTGATGTTAGGGAGTTTGAACCCAAAATCCAAAAGCTCCTAGATGATCATGTGGTTGCATTGCCTGCCGAGGTCATCATCGAGATGGTCAACATAAACAATGCCGACGCGTTAAAGGCTGTAGTCGAAGAAGTCGGGGTTTCGGAAGCGTCAAAAGCGGACCGTATTGCAAGTGCAACACGCCGGGTGATTACTGAGAAAATGGATGAAGATCCGACTTTTTACCGACAGTTTTCCGAACTTCTGGAGGAAACTATCCGTGATTATCGCGAGCGCCGCATATCAGAGCGCGATTACCTCAATAGCGTAATTGATCTTGCCAGCAAGGTGGCGCGAAAAGATCGGGGGCGGGATATCCCAGAACCCGTGCAAAACAATGAGGATGGTCAGGCTTTTTTCGGGATTCTGGAAAACGCGTTAGTGAAATCGGACGGGGAACCTGTGGCACCGGATGACACGGCCCGTGTTGCCCTTTCGCTGATTGAAATAATCAAGGAACATCACATCGTGGATGTCTGGTCAAACGAGACAGCCCAAAACAAAATGCGCAATGCTATCGACGATTTCTTCTTTGATGTCCTGCGTGACGAGCAGGGGATCGACCTACCGATAGAAGTTCTTGATGATCTTGAGATCAGGATCATGGATCTCGCCCGGGCGAGATTTCCAGGATGAATTCCGAGCGTGGAAATATCCTATTCGGCCAACACAGGATAGAATTCTATGTGCAGCGGCGAAACCGAAAAACCTTGGAAATTGCGGTTGAACCTGACGCATCCGTGGTAGTCGCTGCCCCGCTTGAGGCAACACCGGCGGCAATCAACGAAAAGGTGCGCAAAAGGGCGGCATGGATAATGCGGCAACAGGCATTTTTCAACCAGTTTCTCCCCCGAACACCGCTACGTCAATTTATCTCCGGTGAAACCCACCTCTATCTCGGTCGTCAGTATCGCTTGAAGGTTGTCCCCCATGTTCAGGCGAGCGTAAAACTCACTCGAGGGTTTATCTTGGTGCACAGCCATCGGCCGAATAACAGCGAAATCACCAGAGTCCTCGTCAGTGGCTGGTATCGCAACCGGGCTCATGTCAAATTCAGAGAGCGTTTAGAGATAAACCTGAACAGATTTCCGGCCCCGGAAACCTTTCGTCCGCATGGAATAATTATCCGGCAACTTCGCCAACGGTGGGGTTCAATGTCCCCTGCCAAGCGCCTCCTGCTGAACATG
>JALTOP010000349.1:0-12055 GCA_027000105.1 Planctomycetaceae bacterium
TTTCGATACCGCTTTGAAATATATGCAATTCACCGAGGCGGTTCATCGAAGCAGCCAGGAACAGGCCCCCGTTTCGCTTCCCGTTGAATAAATTGCTAAAAACACGGGAAAAACAGGAGTTCCCGAGCGGTTTCGCCGGAAAAAAACGAGTGGTCGACGCCTCGATCGCTTCCATGACGCCAGCTCTCCTGCTCATTTTGCAAGTTGTTCGCCGTGCGGAAAAAATGAAACACTCGTCTTGACTCATTTCAAAGAACCTGCGACATTTCCGTCGCGCGAGCTGAACCGTCATCCAAGTCGGAGGCAGATCGGTCGCGGGCGGACGGGCTGTTTGCCTTTGTCCATCAGTAAACCAAGTGAGCCGATTGGAATCGGTTTGATACATTGACCAGGATTCGTCAGCGAATGAATCCAAAAAACGATGATTAGCAAAGGAGTGCTTGAACGTGAAACGATTCACTCTGTTCACTTTATGCCTGGGATTGATCCTGTCTGTTGTTCAGACGCCCTCGATTGCCCAGGCTCAGACAACCTCTCAGTCAAAGAAAACAATCGGCCTGATCGATATGGCCCATTTGTTCAAGGAGTACAAGAAGTTCACGGATCTGCGTGAGCAACTTCGTAGCGAGATCAAGGCGACGGATGATGCAGCCAAGAAAATGGCCGAATCGATCAAGGCAACCCAGGCGAAACTGAAAGCAGGCACTTTCGCCGAGGGATCAGCCGAGTATCAGCAACTGGAAACAAAGCTGATCAGCGACACGACAAAATTCGAAGCCTTTCGCAAAACGCAACAGCAGAAGTTCCTGCGACGCGAATCGAAGATCTACAAAGATGTCTACCTGGAAGTTGTCGGTGCAGTCGGGCAATATGCCAAGTACTACAACTACGATGTCATTCTTCGTTTCAGCAGAAATGCAGTTGATGAAACCAACAACGCGCAGGAGCTGATTCAGAATATGAATAAACAGGTTGTCTGGCACAACAGCGGGATCGACATTACCGATCAGGTTCTCGATTACCTCAACAAGCAGTATGCCGCTTCAACCAAAACAGCCGGCAGACCGGGCAATCCACAGAAGTAGCACTCAAAGCTGCAATTGATGCCGGGCAGTTTTATCCTGTTCTGCCTGATCATGTTCCGCAGATGCCGGATGGTAACAACGCGGCCTCAATTCGAAATTCGATGATTGTGAAATGAATTTCCTGCACAGTAGCTGATATCTCTCCTGGGTATGTCGATGCATCGTTTTGTGTCGACATGCCTTTTTTCGTAATAACAGGTGACCGGAAAATGACGGCCCGTTTCCAGAAGACGATTGAAAATGTTGCCGAGTTGAAGGGCTTTGGGCTGTTTACCAATGCCGATGTGCGATTACGGTTTTACCCGGCTGGCGAAAACCACGGCATCGTTTTTCAACGAACGGATCTTCCCGGTTCCCGTCGAATTCCGGCAACAATTGAGTACCTCTCCCCGGAAGAACGGCGAACCAAACTCGTTCGGGGTGAGGCAAGTGTTGAAATGACCGAACACCTGATGGCCGCGCTCGCCGGTTTGCAGATTGATAACTGTCTGGTTCAGATTGATGCCCCCGAACTCCCCGGCTGCGACGGATCGGCTTTACCCTATGTCGAAGCATTGCTCGATGCGAAAATTGTCACTCAAACGCTCAAGCGCGAAACATACATCATTCAACAGTCGCAAACACTTCAACAGGATCAGACAACAATCAGTCTGGCCCCTTCCGATTCCGGGTTGCGTCTCAGTTACGATTTGAACTACGGCAATCGTTCGCCAATCGAACCGCAAGTTGCCGAGTTTGTAATAACTCCGGAAATATTCGCCACAAAAATCGCCCCAGCACGGACATTTATTCTCGAACAGGAAATCGGGTACCTTCGCAGCAAAGGTTACGGGCAGAAAGTGACGCTGGAAGATTTACTCGTCTACGGCCAGCAGGGACCGATCGGAAATTCCTTGCGTGCCCCGAATGAATGTGCTCGCCACAAACTGCTCGACTGCCTGGGCGATCTGCTTCTCTGCGGATGCGATGTCCAGGGAGAAATCCGCTGTTTCCGTAGTGGGCATCGACAAAATCATCAATTGGCAAAAGAAATCAAACGGCTGAAGAATCAAAGCTCAATGGATCGTGCCGCCTGAAAAGAAAGTTGATCACATGGTTAAAAATAGAGTTACCGACAAACCTGTCCGCCTGGCTGTTATCGGAGTTGGAGCGTTGGGCAGACATCATGCCCGAATACTGGCGGAGATGGAAGGAGTGGAGTTGATTGGCGTAGCCGATCCCAATCAACAGCAGGCAGAAAATGTCGCTCAGCAGCATCAGACTGTAGCGGTGACCGATTACCGGGAGCTTCTCGATCGTTGTGACGCTGTTTCGATCGTCGCTCCGACGTCGGTGCATCATGAAATTGCAGCCGAATGTCTCTCTCGCGGGAAGGATACACTGATCGAAAAACCGTTGACGGCGAATCCCGAGCAGGCACAACAACTGGTTGAACTGGCAAAACAGTACGAAAGGATTATTCAGGTCGGGCACATTGAGCGATTCAACCCCGCTTTCGAATCGCTCTGTGAAACAATGACTTCGGTTCCGCGATACATCCGGGCAGAACGACTCAGCCCATTCGCGTTTCGCTCGATGGATATCGGAGTCATTCACGATTTGATGATTCACGATATCGAACTGGTTCTCGAATTGACCGGAGCGATGCCAATCTCTGTCGAAGCCCTGGGAGCCCAGTTGATGGGCGCTCATGAAGATATGGCGCAGGCTCGTCTTGTTTTTCCAGATGGATGTGTCGCGGACATCACCGCTTCCCGCGTGAATCCCCAACCGAAACGATGTCTCAGTGTTTGGACAAGCACGGAACTTGTTCACGCCGATTTACATACTCGCGAACTGACTTGCTCCCGTCCCACGCAGGATCTTCTTCAAGGGCCTGCGATGGAACAACGGATTCGCTCCGGTGAAGATGTTGCCGTTTTACGTGAGCAGGTCTTTGGGCACTTTATCAGCATCGAAAAGAAAGAAGCCGACCAGCGGGATGCACTGACCGCGGAGCTTGACGACTTCATCAACTGCGTCAAATATCGTACTTCCCCCCGTGTCGATGGCACAGCCGGTTTAAGAGCAGTTCAGGTGGCGGAACTTGTTCTTGAAGCAGAATCCGGAAATCATATCAACCCCAGAGGCGAAAAGATCAGCCAATCCCGAGCGGCGTGACCAGCTGTCAATAGCAAGCGAGAAGGTGTGAACGATATTTAACCGCCGATTTGACGTAGAGCCCCAATCGATTTCGGGCTCTCGTACCTCAAGACGGAAAACAGGCGATTATCAGATAACAGAAATATCAGACAACAGAGAGATTCAAACGGTCATCGTACAAAAGCATGTGGTATCAAAAAAGAATAACACTACCGGCCTGTTCCCGGGGATTTCATCTGATCACACGTTCGATAACGGACTCATTACCTGAATTGAAGACGATCAAAACAGGTCTGCTGCACATTTTCATCATGCACACTTCTGCATCGTTGACGATAAACGAGAATGCCGACCCCGATGTTCTGGAAGATATGGAATCTTCGCTGAATCGTATTGCTCCGGAAGACTTCCCCTATGTCCATACGTGTGAAGGGCCGGACGATATGCCCGCTCATGTCAAATCGTCACTGATGGGAGCAAGTGTCACGGTGCCGATACAGTCCGGCCGACTCGTTCTCGGAACCTGGCAGGGGATTTATCTGTGTGAACACAGAAACCACGCTTCTTCAAGGCATCTCACACTGACGATTCATGGCGAAACCCTGTAACAAATTCGATTTCTGCCGGAAGCAGGGCTTTGAAGGACACTGAATCTGAAAGTCGCTGAACCTGAAAGTCGCTGATGCAGCCTTATTGTTTTCTGCCTGTGACGATTTTGCTGACCGCTTTGAAATGGGGATCCTCGGCTGTGGCACACCATTCAAACATCAGGGATTCGATCGTTGTCAATGTTGTACCTGAATTTTCCAGTCGGCGAAGTGCCGTGCTGCAATCCAATTCGTGACGGCTGCGGACTGCATCGACCGGAATGATGACTTCATACCCGAGGGATTGCAGGTCGAACGCTGTCTGCTGGACACAAACATGAGCCTCGATCCCGACGAGAACGGCCCGAAAGCGGCCATCTTCCCGTTCTCCCGCTGCGGAGAGTTGCAAGGATTCCACACAGCTAAAACGTTTTTTTTCGCAGGGGTGATCCAGATAATCACCCAGTAATGAAACGGTTTTGCCTAGCCCCTGCGGATACTGCTCCGTTCCTGTTATCGGAACATGGAACAGCCGTGCAGATTCCAGAAGCCTGGCGATCGAATCGATCAACCTTTCTGACTGATCGATCGCAGCGACCAATTTTTCCTGAACATCGATTACAATAACAAATGACTGTTCAGGAGGAATCAATTCTCGACTGCGGATGTATTGTGTCATCTGTTCTCCAGTAATGCGTGATTCACTTTGTGGTGTGTGATTTGTTTTGTGGCGCGTGATTTGTCTTTCCGTCCGACGGTCTTTCTGGTCTGCCCGATAGACTTTAGCAATAAGTAATTTTTCTTGAAAGCAACATTCCATGAATGAAACTCCAGATGAACAGTGGAAAATCGAAACCGATGGAAAGGGCTGCTGTTTCATGGTCAGGGTGAGTGCGGGTGCAAAAAGGAATCAGGTGGGGGGGATTCATCAGGGGGCACTGAAAATCAGCGTGACGCAAATTGCGGAAAAAGGAAAGGCTAACAGGGAAGTTCTCAAACTGCTCTCGAAGGCGACTGGTTTGAAAAGAGGGGACCTGATATTGAAATCCGGCGAAACGTCCCGCCTGAAAAAAATCTACTGCGATGGAATCGCCATCGAGGAACTGCGTCAAAAATTGAATCGGCTAAAATAGCAACGAATAAAAGAGCAACTGAAAGGGGGGCTTCTTGTTACCGGATATTACCGCCCGACGAGAATTGATGACAGAATCCCCGCTGCCACTGAAACATTCAGGGATTTCACCTCTGAATGGGAGGGAATGATTGCCAGTTCATCGCAGTTTTTCATCGTCAGTTGCCTCAAGCCTTTCTGCTCGTTGCCGAGTAGCAGTAGCCAGGGGCGTCTGCGATCGACTTCCCAAATCGATTTTTCCGCATGCTCGGAAGATCCCAAAATCCACAAGCCTGCCCGTTTGGCAAACTTCAAACTACGGTGCATATTTGTCTCAATCGCAAACGGAACCGATTCCAGTCCCCCGGCGGCTATATCGTAGACGGTCGAGTTGATCGGAGCCGACTGGTTCTTCGTCACAACGATACCACGAACACCAAAAAATGCGGCCGTGCGAAAAATGGCACCAACATTATGCGGATCCTGCAACGTATCCAACCCAATCCATAATTGCCCTTCCTGCTTGTCACTTTCCGGGGCTGAAGCGAATAATTTTTCCAGCGGGATCGGCGATTTCGGTTCAACCTTTGCAGACGCATGGCCGATCCGTTCCTGTTTTGCCTTCCCTCCGCGATGCGCTCTCTTGGCGTCCTGCTTTTCTTTTTGGTTGTGAATTCTGACAGGAATCTTCAGTTGCCTGGCCTGATCGGCTATTCGTTCCCAAACCCCTTTCGGAGGGGAATAAAACTGTACTTCTTTGACTGCGGACGGACGATGGCTTAAAGCCGCCTGCACTGCGTGAGGGTTTTTCAGCTCCAACAATGGATTTTACTTTCGTAGCAAGATGACAATTTCGACTTGAACAGAGATCGGTTCAGGGAGTTCATACCCTCTGATGACCACAGAAACAAGCCTGTCGGGTCTTTGCCCAATGGGGATAAATCGACCAGTGCCCATTCAGGGCACAAGCTATTTGCTTACCTGTAAGCTACTCTGTTGTCATTTGTATTACATTCAAAACTACCACTCCGGTAAAGATTGAATCGACGTTTTACCCGCAGAACGAATCCGATTAACACGTTACTGACAGGAATTCTGGTAGTTCGTTTTTCCACTTCAGTAGTAACACAGTAAAAGGAACACGGGCATCTACGGAACCAACAGAAAAAATTGACACAACCGGTACAGGTTATGAATGATTGTCATCGAGCACGGCAGGAACCGGATGTTAACGGGAAAATAGCTCAACGCTCGGGCAATGTTCTTGTTTTCCGGAAAAGGGGAATCTCATTTTCTTTTCCAGAACTGTTCCGGTTGCCATTGGCTCAAAACAAGTCTTCCTTCCTGGGAGATTCGAATGCGAATCGCTCCTTCACTGGTAAAGTAGAGATTCCGCCCCGGCCCATAAACGGATTCAAGACGTTTTCGGGATATACTGCTGTTTGTCGAAACAACGATATTTTTTGCATTGACCCACCGCGAAAATTCTGGCGTGTTTTCATGTTTCCCCCCATGATGCGGAGCGAGCAAAACGTCATAACCGGGCGATCGTTGACGCATCAATCTGGTTTGCCCCTCGTCTTCCAGATCGCCGGGGAACAACAGACGCCTGTTGCGATACTCAACTTCAGCGACGATGGAATCGGCATTATCATTTCCCGTTTTCTCCAAAGGTGAATCGGGGCATTGCCTAATGCGGATCGTGACGTCTCGATCCAATTCAATACAATCACCCTGGCAGACGGTCTTCAGTTTTACTCCCATTCCAGGTGACTGACTGGCAATGGCGTGCATGGCGGAATGTTGAGGGTTCAAGCCAACCGGATTGAGGAGGATTTCCCGAACTGGCAACTGTTCAATCAGAAATGGGACGGCGTTGATATGATCCAGATCGGTATGCGAAAGCAGGATTACATCGAGTCGATTGGCGTCCATGTCTGCCAGGTTGGAACGAACCACCGAAGCGGCGAATTGGCCATTTTCCATTGAACCGGCATCAATCAGAATCGTTTTCCCGTTCGGACATTTCAACAGACAGGCATTCCCGTGCCCCACAGCGAGCACTCGACATTCGAATTGATTGGAACGCCCTTCCCGCCCGCGACTTCGCCCGGTCAGGAGAGAACCATCGACCAGGACGAGAATCGCAATCAGCCATCCGGCGATCATCCATGATTTGTGACGATGTGAATATCGGGACGAAAAATAATACAGGCCAGCCCCCACGGCATACAGAGCAGCCAGAAACCAGTCATCCGGTCGACAGACGGGCCACTGGAGCAGGTTCCCGCTGGAGAAAACTTCTGCAGACGAATGAAGCAGATTCAGAGAGAAAGAAGCTGGAACTGCGAACCAATCCGCAAGGATTGGATTGACCATCCCCGCGAAACCGAGCAGGAGCAGGCAGAACAGACAAACGGCCAGAATCGGCAAAGAGAAAATTGTCGCAGGGATCCCCGCCAGTGTAACACGACTGAATGAGTTCGCCAGAAGCGGAATGGCCAGCACGGTAATTGTCAGAGAAATGACAAACGATTGGACAAAATACTTTTTCAGATAAGTAAACATGTCCCCCGATGTTGAGACGAGCGAAGCGGTTTCCCGTCGGGAAGTTGTTTTTACCGATTCAGGAAACAGACCGGGAAACAGTTCCCCCAGTCCGTATAACCCCAGCATCGCCAGAAAAGAAAGTTGTGTTCCACGATCGAACAGCCAGGCAGGGTTGATGATCAAAATCAGCCAGGCAGCCAGCCCCAAGCTTTGCAGAAATCCGACTTGTCTTCCCATGGCCCAGCCGGCAATGAAAACGACACCAATCAGCCAGGCACGCAACACGGGAGGACGCACTTCTGCCAAAATCAGACAGAGGGTAATGCCCAGCATCAAAAAAAGAAGCAGTGAGCGCTGCGATAAATTGAGCAGCCGTCCGGTTACCAGACACAGCCAACCAATCAACCCGACATGCAGGCCGGAAATGGAGAGCAGATGCATCAAGCCGCTTCGACGAAATGAAAAGGTGATTCCCTCCTCAAGTGAATTTCTCTCTCCCAGCAGGAGTGCATTGGCAATGCCCGCTTCCTTTTCCCCCAAGTATCGAAAATAAATCGAGCGAATCGAACGGCGAAGATTCTGTTGTGGCCGAATGACAAGACCGGGCCAACTCCATGATGAGGCAGAAAGGATTTGCACGGCTTCAGGTGAGGAGCAAAAGAGAGTCCCTGAAATCCCACGTTGCCGCATCAACTTCGAATAATCGAGACCAGCCGGGTTTAGTGCAGGACTCAGGGAACGCAACTTTCCTGCAAGCGAAACGTGATCTCCCGCCTGCAGAAAGGTCGCGTCGCCGGATATTGTAAGAAGCACTTTGCCAGAGACGGGTCGGTTGCCGTCATGTTGGATCAGCTGTAAAGCCCGCACGGTACAACGGGTTTTATCTTCTTTTCGCCAGGCTGAAATATACTGCGGCGATTTGTTGATCAACAGAACCGGGTCGGATTCGATGCGGGCAACCAGCCGGATTGGGCTACTTTCTTTTCCTGCAAAGCGCGACACATTTTCGGGTAAAGTAACATACCATTGCAGATGATGGATCGCGCCTCCGCTGCAAAACAGTAAGCCAAAAAGGGCAATCGTCACTCGCCTGGATAATTTTTCAGAAAAATCAAACAGAAATTTCCAGATCGCAAGACAGACCGATCCGGCACAGAGCCACAGTTCCAGCGATAAGCCGCCGATGATCTCATTCCAATAGCGATCAAGGAATATCCCGCAGGCAAAAGCAGTGACACAAAACAGAGCCGGCTGGCGGTAATATGAGATCGCCGAATGTTCTTCAGAGGTGCTCAGCATCGTTCAATTACCACAGCGCATAAAGAAAGGAGGATCAGCCGATCCCCCTGATTAACCAATATCTTCGTGTGACACAAGTTTATGCGTCGTAATTGACGATGATCCGCCCTGTGCGACGCACGATCACATTGACTTCGTATTTCCCGAAATCGTAAATCAGTTTGTAACCGCGGCGTCGTACCTTGATGCAGGGCACTTTGCAAGGCGGTACGCAAACCTTAATCGTGGCACATGTCGGCCCGCAAGTCGTACATCCCCTGCTGCGACGCGGTTGAGGCAACGGCACCTCAATCAAATAGGGAACAGCACAGGGGTGAACGTGTCGCAAATCCCGGTAGACAACATTCGGGTACAGTTCAACAACCTGGCCTTCAGCATAAGGAACGACAGGCTGGTCGAAGGTCTCCACCGGGCCATACTGTGCCGAGTGATCCAAAGGTTGCCCCTGTGGAATCGCCTGCGGGGGCATTGGCATCGGCGTGGGGACTGGTGCAACCTCATTTTGAGGAGAGTACACGCTTCCCGGTTGTAAAAGTGTGGGACCAGCCGCGAACGCGGCCCCTACCAGCATCGTAGATGCCGTGAAACAGGATAGAGCAACACTACGAATCTTCATGACCTACTCCTTTGTTGTTCGGTGCCCATAACCATTGACTACTGAATGACTTAGGACGATTACAAGGGGGAGGCTCCGAAACTGTCGACACCACTGGGCAGACCCCGGCACGAACCATCTTTCTCAACCACCCTATATTTCAACACTCAAGTATAACCACTATTTGCCCTTTGTCCTCCAATTTGCCGAAATATTCCTTTTTCTTCCAGAAAAATTTCAGAATATACGGGAAACTCTGATCAAGCGTACCCGTGGGATAATCAAACAAACCAGAACCATCTGGGGACATCCCGGCAATATTGTTGATAGCATTCTCCAAATTGATCCCTCAGCATCTGCTCTTCGCGCTGAATGAACAGTCTTTTAATGAGGATAGCAAACAGAGGGGGAACAAGCAGCGGAGTAAGTGAACCAGGAAAGAATGCAATTCCTGTCAGCAATAATACCATGCTGAGGTAAATAGGGTTCCGAGACCAGCGAAATGGACCGGACTTAATGAGTGCTGTCGATTTGTGAAATGGAATGATTGTTGTTTTTTGCACCATAAATTGTTTCACGGCCCAACCAAACAGCAACAGGCTGATAGCAACAAAACCAAAACCGAAGCCAGATGATATAGTGCCCAACCATCCGGTGATGCGACCGAGTGGTGCATAATGGTGCAATGCTGTCATTAACAGTGCTGAAAGCAATAGCCAAAGCGGCGGATGGATATGACGCATGGAGCAACTCCCCGTATCGGACCGCAGGAAATTTCCTTGCGATTTCCTGCCGGTTCTTTCCCTTCATATAATGGTATGCTATTCTCGACGGGTGCAAAAGGCCAGCAATATCGGACCTTGCCCGGGTTGCGGTTCGAATGCCCGCTAAAGATGGGCGTCTCTTTTTGGTCTGGATGGTAGATTTGTCTGGATAGCGGATCAGGAAACTTGGCCAGAGCACAACAATCCCGTGTGCTCATGGCCCGGAAAATCATACGACAGGAGTCGAGCCAATCGGTACCGGTTTTGTTAAAACGTCATCAAGGATGAAAATCAAGGATGAAAGTCATGTCGCTAGTCAATGTTGCTGCATTTGTAATTGTTGCCGTCTCGGTAAGCCTGAATTCGGTACATTCGGTACTACTTGCTGAATCGTTCAAAATTCGTGAAACGGATAATGAGGCCCGCACTTTTCGCATCGCCGTTCAGGTTCAGGCGCAGGGGACACTGAAAACGCCCTCCAAAGAGAAAAAACCGACCGATCTTCCACTCACGTTACAGGCGTCGCTGAACTATCTCGAACGCCAGTTGCCCCCTGCCGGTCGGGACGCCCGTGCCTGGCGGTCTTTCCGAATCTATGAGCAGGCCAGTTCCAAAGTTGTCGTGAAAGAGCAGACGACAAAACTGGATCTTTCGCCACAAGTTCGTCAGATTGTTGCAGAAGGGGAGCGGTCGGGCCTCGTTTTTTATCACAGCAGAACTCTGCTCAAACGAAGTGATCTCGACCTGCTGACCATTCCGGGAGATCCTCTCTGTCTGCTCGCAACCTTGCCAATTCGGGATATTGAACTCGAAGAAACCTGGAGCGTGCCTGACTGGGTGGCTCAAATGCTGGCGGGCATTGAAGCAGCAACGATGACAAAATTGACCGGCAAACTCCTTTCCGTAAAAGATGACCTGGCGACATTGCAATATACCGGGGAGGTATCGGGAGCGACCGCAGGAGCAGAAGTGAAGATCGTTCTGAATGGCGTAGCCAGTTTTGATCTCAAACAGCAAATGCTCACCTCTTTCAAATTGACTCAACAGGAAAAACGAAGCATCAGCACGGTCTCTCCCGGGATGGATATTACCGCGACGATCCAATGGACACGGGGCAAGGTTCCTTCTTCAGAATCGATTCCAGACAGTTCCATCACCGGGATACCACTCGATCCGCCCCCCATTTCGAAGTCGTTACAGTTCAGGTCGAAGTATTGGAATGTCCGATTGCAACATGATCGCAACTGGCACCTGTTTCAGGAATTGCCGGAAGTAACCGTAATGCGACTGGTTGAATCGGGCAGTCTGATCAGCCAGTGCAACATCGCCAAAATCCGCTCCGACAAACCGGGGGAACACGTGCCAGCGGAACAGTTTGAAAACGATATCCGAACCTCGTTGGGGGATCGTCTCAGCGATATTATTGATGCAGGAGAAGTCCCCAACGAAAATGGCAACTTCATATACCGGGTGATTGCAGCCGGTTCCTCGACCGATCTGGAAATGATCTGGATTTACTATTTGTGTGCCAATCCAGACGGCAGACAGGTTTCCTTCGTCTTCGCTGTCGAACGCGCCAATCTGGAAGTCCTCAACGATCGAGATCTGGCGATTGTAAAATCACTGGAGTTCCTGCCTGTCAAGAGGTAGGCATCGCCTAATCAACGTGTTTTGCCTGTTCGATCATTCCTGCTATTTTGCGTGCCGTTGTGGAGAGTGGATACTGGGTGAATTGGGCGGGGCTGACCCATTTGCTGTTGTGTAATCCGGTTCCGACTTTTCCGGAAAGATGTTGGGCGTGCAAGCCGATCAATCTGATTTTATACCGGGTTACCGCATGATGGATGGTTGCAATCGGGGAAGTGATTTTGAGCTGCATTTTGTATCGCTGACGTACTTCGCTTTCCATCCACGAAAAAATA
>JALTOP010000349.1:12078-13259 GCA_027000105.1 Planctomycetaceae bacterium
CACAAGCCGGCCCAGCGTTCAGTTTCCCGGTATTGGTGCAGCAGGAATTTCTTTCCTTTTTCCACCTCAAGGCACAAGTGGGTGAGTTCTGTCACTTCCGGTTTCTTTTTCGGGCGGGGGATCTCGTGCTGTTTTCCTTTTTGATTGGCGATGCAATAATCCGAAACCGGGCAGCGATTGCATGCGGGTTCGGTCGGGGTGCAAACCTGACTTCCCAATTCCATCAGTGCCTGATTGAAAGTTCCCGGCTGGCGATTCGGCAACAGTTCTTCGGCGACTTTCCAGAGAAGTTTTTTTCCGGCTGATTTTGTCAAATCTTCCGCATAGCCGGTCAGTCGGGCGGTTTGCATCACCGATACCGGGTGCCCCGGGTGGTGTTATTGTGTGTTATGTAGCAGGATGACCACCTGACGGTTGGCGCCGTTCCGCTTGCAATGTCTGACCGCTTGTAAAAAGGGTATCACGCAAAAACGCGAAGACCCAAAGGAGAGAAAAGGAGAAGAGTAAAGAAAGGAAAGATTTCAAGGTGATTTCATTCGTTCTTGTGAATCTCATCTGTTTTAGGACTCAATACGGAAAACTCCCGGCATCTTTGCGTCTTGGCGTAATACTTCTCCGTGCTACTAACGGTTAAAGTTTACGAACGGTACGAAAACTTTTGAAAATCTCATTTTGGTTACGGCGGTCAGAACAGACCAGTCGTGCTGGGCTCTCCGTGTCTCTGTGGTTCATTTGGGCCTTGCTGATAGAGCCAGCGGGGGTCGGGCCGAAATTTTGTTTTCTTTTTGCATCAGTCTCGAAGTGGCCTGAAGTTGTTGATCGGGGCCGAGATGGTCAACAGGTCAGGCTCATTGAGACCGCCGCTTCGCCAAACTTTCCCTCCACCTGGTTACGAACGCCTTCATCTATCGCGGCCTGTTTTTTATCCGCCGCTGCGACGGTCTCACGATCGGTCAGCCCCGGTTTTTCCTTGATCAATAACGCCCCCAGTGCAACACGGGACGGTTTGATCGGTGCCCCCTGATCCGGGCTCAGGCCGGCATGATAAATTTCTTCAGCCAGATCCCAGGGAACAATTTGAGCGAGCAGCACCCAACGATTATGCGGGGCGAGTTGACCGCTGAAGGGGAGATAGAAGTTGGGGAATTCCAACTGCCGGGAATCTTTTTTTGGTACATCCT
>JALTOP010000350.1 GCA_027000105.1 Planctomycetaceae bacterium
CTGGCCACCGCGGTGACCATGGACGAGCTGGCGGAAGCCGGGGTGCCACAGGACAACCGTGCCATCATCGACGTGGTGCCTGACAGAGTGGAACAGGAAGAGACGCCGGAGGAGGCGCAAGAGGATGTTGCCGTGGCACAAAGCGTCGAAGAAAAACCCAAGGCAAAAACGGCGAAGACCGCCGCTGTGAAGCAGAAGCTGGCGCAGCGGGCTGGTATGCAGAGCAAAGATGGTAATTCAGAGAAACAGGATATTTCTGATGATTGGCTGGAAGAATTCTATTCTGTGCAACAGGGTGATTGAATGAATGAGCTGGCTCTTTTCGCGGGCGCTGGTGGAGGAATTCTCGGCGGGAGTTTGCTCGGATGGCGAACGGTGTGTGCAGTCGAAAAAGACCCGTACTGCGCAAGCGTACTGTTGCAAAGACAAAATGACGGAGTTCTCCCGCCTTTCCCGATCTGGGATGATGTTCGAACCTTTGACGGACGGCCTTGGAGAGGAATTGTTGACGTCGTATCTGGAGGGTTTCCGTGCACAGATATCTCAATCGCTGGAAGCGGTGACGGAATTCAAGGGAAAGAATCTGGATTGTGGAAAGAAATGGCTCGGATCGTTCGCGAAGTTCGACCACGACACGTGTTCGTGGAAAACTCGCCAATGCTTGTTTTTCGAGGACTCGATGTCGTCCTCGGTGACCTGGCCGAAATGGGGTATGATGCAAAATGGTGTGTGCTGGGAGCTGCCGATGCCATATGGCTTGAAGGAGTTCCGGCGGTATATCACCAAAGAGACAGAATTTGGGTCCTCGCAACGCGCTCCGACTCCAACGGTGAAGGGAAATTACAACAGGAAGGGAGCTTCAAATACGAGTGTAGATGGCCTTTCTACTTTCGTGAAAAAACATCCAGAGAAGGTTCCGACACCGACAGCATCAGACAACAACAGTGCAAAAAAAATAGACACCATAAAAAAGAAAATAAAAAACAGATCCCATGGACTAAGACTCCCAGAGAAGATTGCAGTAATGATGGGAAAAGAGGTTGGTGGATCTCTGAACCCGATGTGGGTCGAATGGCTGATGGGGTGGCCTTTGGGGTGGACCGCATTAGAGCCCTTGGGAACGGACAAGTTCCAGCGGTGGTTAGACTTGCATGGCGACTGATGAATCTGTAGGAGGCAAATATGGAAATACTACCAGCAACATGTGGCAATAATGGAAATCCATGGTATGTGTCTGTAAGAGGAAACATGTGTCACCTTTTTTAGGTCATACACTTTGGTGACGAGCAGGAAGCCTACGCAAAGGCCAGAGAGATTGTTCGATTGATAGAGATTGGCAGAGCAGCAGAGAACTGGTGTAAATACGAATGTGTTGAGTTCAAAAAATACGGGAAACACGCCCCTAATTGTCCTGTATCAGATGCAGGATATGAAAAGAGACAATTAAATTTTTGAGACGGAGGAAAAATGATGACAGACACAACTTACCGGTATTCATGTGCAGGAGTAGAGTCCGATTTATGCAGGAAATGTGAATGCAATGCAGTCCCTGCAGACGATCCTTCTGCCCTTCTGATACAGCCAGAATACACACAAGACAAAGGCTGCGAAAACTATAGGGAGAAACATCAGGAGATTATCAATCGCATCATGAAAAGACCACACATAAATGAGCACGGACAGTTCCAGAGTGACAAATATCCAACAACTCCACCAGATCTTGTCCCACTAAAAGTCACTGATCCAATGGCGCAAGACTTGCTAATCGAGTATGCAAGGCGGCGTAGACAAATTGACAAACAATTTTCAGATGATCTTATTTACAGATTAAAACAAGTAATGCAGCAAGAGCAAAATAACTGAATTCAGAGGGCGGTGCTATGAAAGCTAAACCAAAGTGTTATGTTTGCGGAAAGAAAGTAAATTTGAACGAATACGACAACGATGTTCAGAAAGGTGAAGCATTTCCTATTTGCGACGCTTGTTATGAACCGGACTGGACAAGGGAGTGCGAAGTCTGCGGATCAAGGCCTATTGTACCAGCAACGGGAATGTGCGGGCCGTGCACGTGGGGAGAGGCGGATACGGCGAACGGGAATTGGTGACATGAAGGCACGTCCGATCATATTCAACGGGGAAATGGTTCGCGCTTTGCTTGACGGGAGGAAGACGCAGACAAGAAGAGTGATTAAACCTCAGCCACAGCTAATAATGGATGCGGAGTATGAAGGGTATTCAATGGTTCCATCCATTGATGGCGTGAATGAGCTGCATTCAAAACAATGTCCATTCGGTACCCCAGGAGATCTTCTGTGGGTTCGTGAAAGCATACGATTGACTTCTGTGATGGAAAACGGAGAACCGATATCAGATCAACCGGTTTGGTATCTTGCAGATAACGAGCAGAGTCGATATCACCATTACTACCCATATTCTCGCCCTGCAATCCACATGCCTCGCTGGGCATCACGAATAACACTCAAAATAACCAGTGTTCATGCTGAAAGAATGCAAGACATCTCATTTGATGATGCAGTTGCAGAAGGGATCAATTGGCTTATCAATGAGCATCCTGTAGAGACGTTCAGTAAGTTGTGGGATTCGATCTATGCCGACAAGGGCTATGGTTGGGACAAAAACCCATGGGTTTGGGTAATCAAATTCGATGTGATCAAAAAGAACGTGGATGAGGTGCTAAAAGAATGCTTTCAGCACGTGTGATCTTTGCTGTTGTTATGCTTCTGGTAGGAGCATGCCAGCACGATCGCTATGACGACTACGACTACATCAGCGATGAGACTGGGATACGCCTGGATTTCCGCGATCACGCACGCAGATACACATCGATCGACATCAAGACACTTGACAGGTGGTACAAAGCCGTCGAGGACTGCGTGGGTATCTCAGCGCGCCCCGGTCCGCTGGTCGTAGTCGTCATGTCCATGGAGGGTCGTACTGTGTGGGACCAGAGCACCAACACGGGATCGACGATCCTCGCCAAGACGTTGCTCGATGAGGATGGCGTGATCAAGGTGATCTACCACAAGGCCGACACGCAGTGGGTGGTGAAGCACGAGTTCATCCACTACATCCTGCTGCAGGCCGGGGTCAGCAATAAGCTGAACAAACGCCACGAGCACGAGGCGTTTGGCTACTGCGAGTATTTGATCTCATAGCGAGGCGCGAGATGATTACGATTACACTACCCGAGTGGATTAGTTACGTGTTCCTGGCGTTGGCCGTGCTCTATGGCGTCGATTGCGTCATGTCGGTGATCCTGTATCGCAACAGGGTGAAGCTCATCCGCGCGCTTGAGGAGTACGCCGCGGCGAAGAACAAGCCTACTGGGAACGAAGATAATCGATAATCGCATTACGCTGCTTGATCGCCGCCAGGAACTCCTCCAGGTTGAGCTGCCAGTCCACCACATCAGAGACGGACAGGCACATCGCAGCGTCCTCGTGCGAGGGCAGCAGCCACGCCACGTCCCGCACCGTGATCTCAGTCGGCGCCGGCGGCGGGGGCTTCTTCTGCGGCGTTGGCGGCTTGACGAATCTCGTCGAGCAGCCGGCGAGTATTGCGATTGACAATAT
>JALTOP010000351.1 GCA_027000105.1 Planctomycetaceae bacterium
TTCTGAAGCACTTCCTGGGCTAATGATTTCAACTCCTGTTTGGTCAGAGGTCTGGAACTTGATTCCAGCCCAGCCGCCCTGGAAAGAGGATCGGATAACGGCGGGTCGTTCCGTCCGGCTGTCAGCATCGCTCGCAATGCCAGCTTGGCAGTATCCGGGGCGATTTGTTGCTGACTGACTGCCTCACCCAACAGTTTCGGCCCATTTTTTCGGGAAAGAAATGGCTGGA
This sequence comes from Planctomycetaceae bacterium, assembly GCA_027000105.1. Classification (GTDB taxonomy): domain Bacteria; phylum Planctomycetota; class Planctomycetia; order Planctomycetales; family Planctomycetaceae; genus Rubinisphaera. Next base: position 230 of record JALTOP010000351.1, read on the forward strand.
TGACGCGGTTGATATCATCCTGGGGAGTCGCCTCTTTCAAATAATTCGCAGCCGCGGTGGCTGCTTTTTTCAGATCGATTCCTGCAAGCGAACGAATTGCCTGCACACGAACCGACTTCGGATTTTTCGATGAGGCCAACTGCTGGATAATCGCGCTCGCATCGCGTCCTCCCAAAGTTGCCAGCGTTTGAATGATTGATCCCGTCAGCGCTTTCTGGGTCGGATCTTTCAACCGCTTTTCAAGATCGGCTGAAAGTTCGGAAACATTCCACTGACCAATCAGTTTGATTACCTGTTTTTGCAGTTTGATATCTTTTGTTTCCGCCCCCAAATCGAGAAGCTGTTTCAAGCGGGTTAAATCGCCAGCCGGTTTGATTTTTCGCGTTTGTGATGTTTGAGAAAGTAACTCCAGAGCAGCCAGTCGGGTTGATGCGGAAAATGCTTTTTCATCCAGCGTTTTTTCAAAAATATACTGCAAATCGACCGCATCGCCCCGTTTACAGATGAGAGACAGAACCGTGGGCAAACGTGATTCCGGCAACCGTCCGCTCTCAATCAACCGAACCATCGGAGCAACGCTTGGGCTTTGAGCTGAAACCGTTGAAGGAGTGGCGCTGAGAATCGCCGCACCAAAGCAGAACAGGCAGAAAATAAGGAAGGCACGTGTATTTTGTGTTTTTCGCATTGGGGTTCCCGGCAGGCATTGATGTATCGATGTTATAACTGACGGAGGCATTGCGGTGTGACAGCGGATCCTGACTGTCCTGTTTTTCAGCCATCAACCGACCTGTTGAAGCCAAAGCCGATGCCGGCTATACAGTTCGTTTGCACACACGCCGCAGTCCGCTCAGCTTTCGCGTTTCATTCTACGAAAATCAATCGAGTTCGTCGAGTTGCCTGCGGAGTTGATCGCGTTCCTTGCGGGTCGCGTCGAGATCGAACATGAGATACTTGATGTCGAGTCGTAACTGCGCCAACGCTTCCTGAACAAGAGACAGAATCCGTCGCCGACGCCGAACCGATTCAACCATTTTCCCGTACGAATCTTCCAGTTCCTGCTGAACCGAAAGAGGCATTTTCGCGATCTCTTTGCCCAATCTCACCAGTTCGTCCGGGAGTTCGTCTGTATTATCCGTAAATCGTGATGTTATTTCAGGCATCTCTGTCAACTTTCACATTTCGCCCGTCCGTCGTCTGTTGGAGTTCCCGTATGTCTCGGGATAAGCTCCACCGGTAATAACTCTACCAGATCGCAACAACACCCCGATCTTTCGCGGATTTCCCCTTTCGTTCTGATATTGTCTTGTTTTTGAACTATCAGGTAAAATGCCGAGCTTGGGATCAAACCGGGATGTTACAACGATTTCAACCTAATTTGGGACCAATGGCAAGTAGTTGCTTGTGAAATATGTTGTTTTGTCATACCACTCGCAATACAAGTGTTCACAAGACCACCTGCCGTTTGTCCTTTGGTCATGGCACTTAACCACGCTCGATGCGAAACTGCATGTACACATACCTCCTAGTGCATTGTAACTATTATTCATTCCTGTGGGGGAAATGTGCCCTGCCGAAACGGTTTGGGATATCGTTGTTTTTCTGCTTGTTCGCTTTATTCCTGCAAAGTACATCCACCATTCAGGCAGATGATTTTCATGAAACATTCGATGGCAAAACGAATTCCTCCAGAGTCTATTTCAACAAGCAACAGGCCGTTCTGAAACTGCACGAACGGAACGAATCGCTCGCCTTTTCCGGTCAGGCGGCTGAGCGCTTTCAATTCGTGACATCCAAGCACGATGTCGCCGTAGTCATCGAGTGTGATATCCCCCCTGCACGCGTTATTGATGATTTGGGGATCTCGATTTCCGCATATTCAAACCGACCCGGGGCACAACTGCTGGCTCGTGTCGTCTTTCCAGGACAGAAGGATCCTGAAACCGGTGAGACATTAACGCGTCTACTCAACGGTAGCATATTGAAAAAAACGAATGCGTGGCGAACGCTGCGGTGCGATACTTCCAGTGCAAACATTGCCCGGCATCTTGCGCTGTGGCGGGCATCGATCCGGCCGCAGGTGCTCGATCATAGAGATATGTATATCGACAAAGTCTATCTCAAGCAGACACTCGGGCCGGGAATGACGGAAATCCTTATTGATGAGCTACGGGTTTCGCCGGTCGTTGCACCAAGTATGATCGAGCAATTTGAAGACGGCTCAAATGGTTCCTCAGGAAATGTTCCCAAAATCGAGTTCCAGCTGGGCCAACTGTTGACCGATGGCAAACCGATCTTTCCGATCATCATCCCCTACCTGCATGAACCGGTTTCGCTTTTCGATCAGTTGGGCGTCAATGTTGTTTGGGTCGATGATTATCGGAATTCGGAATTGATCGAACAGCTAAACAGGCAGGGAATTTGGGCAACAGCCTGGCCGCCAAGTGCGAAAACGGAATCGGGAGAAGTTCTTGAACCTGCGTCCGCCAGTTTGCTTCCGCTGGGGAAACAGACGCAAGGGATTCTGTTCTGGAATCTTGGTATGCAAAACGGCCCCCAAACCCACGATCGAATGAGGCAGTGGATTGATCAGATAAAAACAAGTGACCGCAAACTGAATCGTCCGATCATGGCGGATGTCACGGGCGGGGAAACCGTCTTTTCCCGAGACCTGGAAATGCTCGGCATCAGTAAGCACGTTGTTCATACTTCTTATTCATTTCGGGAATATGCAGCTCATTTGCAAAGAAGAATGCGAATTGCCCGGCGGGGGACTTTTGTCATGACCTGGCTGCAAACTGAACCCTCCCGCACCATGAGCGAATTTCGTGAAGCGACCCATGGGGCTCCCGCCGTTGTCGAACCGGAACAGATTCGCTTGCAAACCTACGCCGCTCTGTGCGCTGGTTGCAAAGGGATCGGGTATTGGAACTGGACCCCGCTCAACGCGCAAGGTCCCGGCCTGGAAGAACGACGACTGGTTCTGGAAGAATTGATGCAGGAACTGGAGTTGCTCGAACCGTTCCTGGCGGGGGGAGAAGTGATTCATCGTTTTGACGTCTCTTTGACCAGAGCCGACCAATCCTCCGGGAAACATTCGGGGCGTTACTCCTTCGAGCGGGAATCGTCTGACAGCGAGGAGACGGAAACCAGAGGAAAGAAGTTGACCGCGGGCGATGATGACACGGCCTCCCTGCAGGCGATGGCAGCTGTCATCCGCAGTGAGCATGGACAGGTGATTTTGCTGACCGCGACCGAAGAAAATGCCCAGTTCGTCCCCGGACAGATGGCGGCAAACGATGTCCGTGTGAAAGTGCGCGGTTTGCCCGAATCGGCGTTTCTGTGGGAGATCACAACAACCGGC
>JALTOP010000352.1:0-2898 GCA_027000105.1 Planctomycetaceae bacterium
CCACCCAAGCCAGCCCGCGGATGTGCTTCTTGACTGGCTTGCTGCCGCGAGCCTTGGAAAAGTGCGTACAATCCGGGGAGAACCAGGCAAGATCAACAGGCCGCCCTTCGCACGCTTCGACCGGATCGATATCCCAGATATTTTCACAGTAGTGCCTCGTATCTGGATGATTGGCCATGTGCATCGCTATCGCCGCCCTGTTGTGGTTGATGGCGATATCCACAGGCCGCTTGAGAGCCATCTCCAGCCCAACTGATGCTCCCCCACCGCCAGCGAATCCATCCACAATGATCGGTCGCTTGGGCAGAGGCTTGTCATGCGGTTCGTTCCGCCAGAATTGTTTCTGCAAGACTTTCATGCTTCCTGCTTTTCCTTCACAATTTCCGGTCCATGAGTTCTGATTTTCGCCAAAACGACCTGCCTCAAGATGGCATCCTCTCGACCACGATCTCTCAGCTGTTTTTGCAGGATTCCCCCCTTGTCGAATTGGCGAATGAAAGCTCGCAGTTCCGTATCACTCCAGGCGTCCATCAGGGGCCCATAAAGCGATTCATTTTCCTCGATGACCTTCTGGCCGCGTTTCGCTTTCTCGCGTTCCTTGGCGGCACGCTCGGCCTGTTGTCGAGTGTTTTTTTCCGCTTGCTTTGCTTGCTGGTGTGCGGCAGAGGGTTTGGCCCAGCCACGATCCGGTGGAATCGCTTTGTCGAAATTGAAAATTCGGGAATACAACCCCGGTGGTCCCCAAGCTCCCGGGTTTTTACGGAAGTGATCCGCAATCGCCCGAATTGCGTCCCAGGTGGCTCCGTTGGCAAAAGCCCGGTCGACACACACCTTCGCCTGTTCAACTCCCAGAGAAAAAATCAAATCCACCGCCGCCGCCTTTTCCTGATCAATATTCTGAGGAGGCGATTCCGAGGGGGTAGGGGGTGGTGTTTTATTCTTCTCTTCTCTTCTCTTCTCTGGTAACGCGTTTTGCGTTACAGATGTAACAGCTTTTGCGTTACGGTGTTTTTTCACTCTTTTGTTGGTTTCAGCCCGTTTTTTAGCGGTTTGGCCGTTGTGCTCGGCGAATCGGGGGAAGGTAAGGGCGTTGTCACGGCCTTCCAACCAGCCGACGTTGCGGAGCGCCTCAGCGAATCCGTTAAGCCCGGTGAAACGATCGAGCGTTACACCTGTAACACGAATTGCGTTACCATCTATTGAGTGAGAATCAGCCCATGACCAGACTTTCCAGAGGCAACCAATAATCTCCATTTCCGAGACTTTCAGAGATGCTGCCATCTCGATCACTCTCGGGTCGGTATCCAGGTTGGTTCTCATTTTGATCCAGTCGCCAGCCATTTGGCTCCACCTTAAAAAGTAACTCCGTTTTGATTTTCTGCTTCTGGCAGAGCATCCCAATTCACCAACTCTCGGTACGCTCCAGACTGATACACAGCCACCGCCTGATCTTCAGTTGGCATGATTGGGCCATGAGCGCCACAGGCGCAGCAAGTGACAGCCCATCGGTATTTACCTGACTTTCTAGGCCATTGTAAAATAGCCAGTGTTGGTGAATTTCCATTTTTGCTGCCGCAATAAATGCATGGTTTAATTTTGGGCAGCGGCTTCTTTTCTGTTCCCATCCGGTGTCAACTCCTTTCTTAAAACCTGCACTTCTCTGGGGGCCTTGATGCCGATGCGAACATTGTCGCCCCGGATATCACAAACCATGATTTCAATGTCATCACCAATGACGATGACCTCATCAACTAAGCGGGAGAGCACGAGCATCCATGCGTTCCTTTGTTTTGTGTTGCCCCTCATCAATTTTCTGGGAGACAACGATTTCGATAAATGTGCGAAGCCACGGTGGCCCCGCGTGGTCAATAATGGTTCCATTCCGGGACAGGACAACAACACCCGTTTTGAGGCTCCCGGCAGTCACCTCGAATACCTTGCGTGCGGCATCTTCTGCTGGGTCACCACCGGTACAGACACAGAGTGTGTGCCATCTTTCATCACCACCGCGACCGGGGTGCCGTATCACTGTCCAGGTATCATTCATGCTGGGCAAGACCTACCTCTTGGGATGATCATCATCGTCTATGCCGCCAGTGAAGGAGGCGTAAATCAAGCCGGCAACGAGAATCAGCACAACAAGAATGTGTTTGATCGCTTCCTCTTCAATCATTTCTCACCTGCCTGCCGGATCACTTTTTAGTAAACACTGAATTGGACCTGCCCGGAGTCGAACCGGGTTCCCACGGCCCTTGCCGTGTCGATTCCATATCAGGCCCTTCTGCCTATTATTCGGCTGCCTCGAACTTGTCGTTATACGCTCTGATCACTCTCGCCAGTGCAAGGGCGTCATCCCTCAATTTGTTGATTGACTGCGACCACTTCGAATCTGTTCCCTTATTGGCATCATTGAGAACCGCCACAACCGCCCAGAGTGCATACTCCTGGCTCAACACGCATCTGTCGTCATGTGTGAATTCCGGCATTGTATTTCCTTCCTGTTCTCCCGCTCCGCGCATATCTTCCGCGCAGAGCGGTGCGGTGTGTCATACTTGCCTGGTTATCAGGCAAAAAAGGGTTATTCAATCGATCCGTAATGAACCGGGCATTCGCATTCGCCGAGCAGGTTCTGCAGGAAAACCATTTCTTTATCAATGATGTTCCGCAGTTCGGACTTCATCGGAATCAACTTGAACAGCCCTTGTTGTGCATCAATTTCAACCATGCAATTCAAGTCATACCTTTGTGTCATGGCGCGATCATTGTAGACGCGAACATTCAAGGTAATCTCTTCAGGGATATCACCAGCACGGGAACTGACTTCATCAACAATATCTAGCCCGAGCGATTCCCGCCCGGTCCCGACAGAGCCACTTCCTTTCCTGGTCGACGAGAAAT
>JALTOP010000352.1:2908-13211 GCA_027000105.1 Planctomycetaceae bacterium
CCTTCTGGGTCCACGATTCTTTTTCAATGGTTTCAAGCAGTTGAAATTCTTCTGTCTTTTCCAAGTTGGCAACCACGCGGTCTTTGCGTTGCGAATCTGTGGTGTCATCCAACAGAAGTTGAGCGCCTTTTTCATTGAAGTACACCGCGTCTCTTCCATTTGATGTTTGAGAAGTGCGTGCAAGAGTTTGGTATTTATGAATTTGATCCACACTTGATAGAATGACCAACCGGTCTCGAGGAGCCGCTTCAATCAGCTCCAGTTCACCAGATGAATTAACCACACCGTAAATATGGCTCGGTTCGTTTGGCAGGTCGATAATCTTTATTTTATTCCAGGCACCTTCTGCCTTGACGGCTGTTTCTTGAATTGTTTTCAGAGATTCGGGGTTCAGTAATTCCATTATTCTTCGCTTTCACTAAAAAGGGGTTGCTGGTTAAGATCCTCGGGGAAATCCTGGTTAAAAATGAAGCCGCTGGCGTGTGGCCTCATTTGCATCGTCGCAGACCTGAATGTAGGCAGCTTTGACTTGCATTCGATTTCACAATCAACATGATCGCATAAGTTCTGATCCTCGGTGTCAGGGACAGGGGAAAAGAGGAATTCAAGAGTCACCTTTCTTTTGTTTTTGTCATGGGGGCGGTTCATGCAATCCCTCGCCACGTTCTGCATGAGCCTCTTGAGCAGTGCGGCAATCTTGCCATTAGCAAGTACTTCGATGGATTGAAACGTTAAATTCACTTCCTGGATACGGGGCATCTATTTCCCTTTCGCTTAGAAACAGGGTTCACACGGAATGGCAATTCGCTGCTGGAGCAAACTTCGATGTTCCTGGTCAATCGCAGCCAGGTCCGAGTTGGAATGGTTGATCAACTCTTCCAGGAACTCCCTCATTACATGATTACATTGGCTACAGTCGCGATATGTGGCACTTTCTTCATTGGTTAACCAGATCGATTTGACTTCCAGCACTTCCACGCCAACGACCAGATTGGTGAGCCCACCATCTTCCAGGATTGGACGTATAAGAACGATCGCTTTTGATTCATCCCGGGTGATGGTGTATTCAAACTCTACCGGTTCGATGGGAATATGTTTCATTCTTTTCAGATGGACGCACATAATGAAACCCTTTCATTTCTTCTGTTCAGCGGATAACAAAAGGCCTTCCGTGGCCTGTTGGCGTCCTGCCTCTCCATACTTCAATTGGGCCGTCCGGGAATCGAACCCGGTCGCGTGTCCCAGGACCCCTGACAAGCCCCCAGCTTTACCTGCACGCAGCGTTTTCACTTCACCTCCGGCTCCCGCCGGCAACAGCCCCTCAAAAAATCACTTCGTTAACATCTCTGCCAACAGGACAATGGTCCTGCAGAAGATCGCGACAATCCCAACGATTGCAGCCAGTGAAAGAAACAGGCCGTTTCTTTGCCGCTTCACGCTGATCTTCTTTCTGTAGGATGTTTTTCCATCCCTCGTTTTTGTTCCTGATTCTTTACCCATTGAATTCATTTGATCAGACTTTCTCCGGTTTCAATTAAAAAGAGACCTGCGACATGCCTGGTCGCCGGCGGTATTTGGTCAACACAGTGCTTGACTGTGCTTTGCAGCCTGATCAGCGGGTTCTCTACGAATTGATCTGCTTCCGCCGGCTCGGAGGCTGGCTCAGCCGGAATCGGCTCGCTGTCTTCGATTTGAACCTCGTCTTCCGGCTCCGGCTTCGATGGTTTGTAGATACCACCTTTTGCATTTAGACGCGGTTTCTTCGGCTCCTTGTGGGGAGCAGCGACTTCCTTGATCAACTCGGCGGTGATCGGGATTTCCTCCTTTTCTGATTTCTCTATCACCTCTTGCCAGACTTCCTGTCGATCCGCATCAGGCAGTTTCGCCAGTTCGCGAGCCTGGCTTTCTGTTGCCGGAATCTTGGGCGCAATTGCGCCCAAATCCTGAGCTACCTCCGATGATCTGATCAGATCGTTGGCGTACCGTTTTTTGATCCCGTGCCGGGCTTCGGTGTATGCCTCGAATGAATCGTATTCAACCAGATAGAGCTTGCGGGCCTTGATCTCTCGCAGAGCATGACCCACCTTGATGAAGGCGGACATGTTCTTGGCGACGATGGAATCAAGCTGCTGAAAATCTTCCCGGTCACTTTGTGTGATCTCGTTTGACATGATGCCGTTTCCTTGCTGGCCTTACGATTCAATTGACGCAACATAGTCGCGAACAGACCGAACGCAGTAGCATCGTTTTTTCGAAATGTTGCCTTTGCGAATCTTTCCTGATTCAACGAGACGGTCCAGTGTTGATTGGCTTATCCCTGCCAAGTATTCACGCACTTCCAATGCGGACCACAATCCGTCTTCTCCGAACTCATAGCCGTGTTCTTTATCGGCTCCGGATAATTTAAGTGATGTTGCCATTGTATTATTCCTTACTATTTCCAGATGCTTCCAGTCGCTTCAACGGACACAAAAATAACGACAAGATCGGAAGCTGCAAGACGTTTTTGTCTCAGCACTGCAATGCAAAATCTCGCATTCGTCTCAATTCGATTGAGTGCCGTCCAGATTCGATTCAATGCCGGTTAGATTCGGTTGAAAAACTTTGGAGAATTTTTGGAATATTTTATTCCAGGTGTGATATGTCATGAGTAGCCACGGGAGTAGCCACGAAATGTGTTGATCAGAGGCGATGAGATGTGCTGTTTGTATTCGCGGGTAATGCGTACTGGTTCGGTAAGACGCAATCAGAAGTTATTGATTAGACTTCCCACGCGGGGAAATCGTGGGGCAGCATCCGCCAGGTACAACCGGTGTTCCAGCGATAGTTGATGGCATTAACGACCTCACGCAAGTTGGTGGATCGCTTCCGTCCACGTGACGTTTCCGTTTGAAGTAAAGGCTCGATATATTTCCAGCGGGCATCGCTCAGATCGCTGGGGTAGGGGCGCCTCATGGTCTCTGCTTTCTGTCATGTCCTGAATAATGTCCTGAATTCGATTCTCTGATTGGGCCTTCTGTTGGAACATCCTGATTGGATGCGTTTTTTGTGGGTTACTTGTGGTCTTCGATTCCCTCGTTCTTCAACTGATTGATTTCCGGTTTCATCCAGCGTCTGCACAGTTCCGTCATCGGGATCCGTTTGCGAGCCGCTTCGTGGCGGATCGCTTTCCAGTCGGAAAGTGGAACAAAGATGGAAATCTGTTTGCGCAACTCCTGATGATGGTGCGAGTTGGTCATGGGAAATCTCCTTTGTGTGAGGTAGTGAGGCGGTGGAGCAGGGGATCAGTTGACGGCTAAATGCCGGTTGGCAGCCCCGAGCCAGACCCGAAGAATTTGATCAACCGATCCAGAAAAACAAACACAAATAATTATAATGGCGATAGTCGCTACATATATGACTGATTCCTGTTCGGCCCTGTGGGAGGCGGAATCGGAGAGTTGGCCTGCAAGGAATCATCGACTGCAGGTAATGATGATTCACGCGGTTCCGGCTGCTGATTGCTGTTTTGTTTGCTGCTGTTTCGCCTGTTATCGATGAAGTGATCGGAAGCGTCGAAATCGGGAATCGCTATATCGGAAATCAGTTCATCGTCAATCGGTTCCATAAAATCATCTTCCCAATCTTCGTCGTCATCATCTTCATGATCAAAAGGAAAACAGCCTCCAGCCATTCCCCAGTGATCCGGCAATTCTTCATCGTCGTAGGCAAAATGAACGCGTTGAACCATCAAAATCTCCCCCTCAGCAGATAATAGACTGTAAACATACTGTAAATCAGTTGCCAAAAAGTGAACAACATTATACTTAATGGGTGGCTTGTGGTCAATAAATAAGTTGACAAATGTTTCTAAATGGTCATAATAACATTGTTCTTGTTGTTTTTTGTTCATCTCAAGGGAGCGTTTTCGATGTCGTTGAACAATTCTGAACAAAATGAAACAGAGAGGGGTTCATCGCTTTGGGGGCGGATTCATTCGCTTTCTGTTCAGCGTGGCTGGGATATCGGGCGTCTGGCGCGTGAAGCGAAAGTTTCCCGTACGACGTTGCATCATTGGCAACAGGGGAGGATCTCTCAGCCGAGAATTTCGACAGTCTTCAAACTGGCTGCAGCATTGGAAGTTGAGCCATCGCGGTTGTTGGGTCACGGAGAAGGGAACGATTCAATTGCGTCTGGGTTGTCCTCTGCGGATCTTCCTAGTCATTCATCAAGTTCCTGCGGTTCCTACGAAGATTTTTTTGAAGATTTTCAGGAGCAGTCACGTCTGTTTGATCGTCAGACGAATTGGGCAATCCAATCTGTTTGTGAACAGCATCCTGCCCTGTTTGAAGATTGGGAGGAATCGCAATGGGATGAGTTATTCAGCAGTTTCGGCACCGGTGGCGAAATGAATGAGGAGGGGATTCGTCGTGAAGCCGAAGCGATCAACGCTCGCCAGGAAACGCTCTATCAGTTGCGGGTGGTTCTTGAAACGGATCTTGCAGCAGCAGCTTGCGGAGTGATCCGCTGTTTGTATGAGTCGGTTCAGTGCCGCAGTCGTTTCGGTACGTCACCGGTTTCTGTCAAACAGTCGTCAACAGAGCAGCCCAATAACGTCTGATGGTTTAACCGGGCAGAAATAGCCTTGACGGGAGAAGTTGCAATCGGGCCAAGCATAACCGGGCCGGGTAACAAGCACCCGTTTCTCGACATCAATTGATTCTGGTGTTTGCGGATCTGAATTGTGCCGAAGCCGGCTGGCAATCTGTGTGTGTCTGTACGCGTCTGTCTATGTGTAAAAAGATAGCGGGCTACCGTCTGCCGAAGAGCCATTTGGCATCGGCAAACATCATATTGAGGCAGGGGACGATGACGAGTGTCAAACCGGTAGCGAAAACCAGGCCGTAAGTGAGTGTGACAGCCATCGGGATGAGAAACTTCGCCTGAAAACTGGTTTCAAACATCAGGGGTGTCAATCCGGCTGCTGTTGTGAGTGTTGTGAGGATGATCGCACGCAAACGGAGTTTGGCCCCGTCAACATTGGCTTCAAACGGATCTTCACCCTCTCGGATGCGTCGATTGATGAAATCAACCAGCACCAGTGAATCGTTGACCAGAATTCCGGCCAGCGCGAGGAAGCCGATGCAGCTCAGAAAAGTCACTTCGTTTCCAGTGATGTAATGTCCGATGATCGCCCCCTGCATGCCAAAGGGGATGGCGGACATGACCACGATCGGTTGAAGATAGGATTGGAACAGTCCCGCCAGCAGCATGTAAATAATCAGAAACGCGACCGGAAGGGCGATAAAGAGGGAACTGAAAGATTTGCCCCGTTCTTCGGTACTGCCGGTGAATTCGAGTGAAACGCCGGGATGCTCCGCGAGCAATCGGGGAACGAAGTCGGCACGAAACTGGTCGACGACCGCATCGGGGGAATTCGACGACATCTGCACATCCCCGTAAATGGTGATGGCCCGTTTTTGCTGGGAGCGGTGAATACTGGTGTAACCTCGTGCTTCCGTGATTTGAGCGACTTCGGAAATGGGAACCCAGCGGGCGAGAGAATCCTGCCCGGTCGCGGTTGTGCCGGCGTTGGGGATGGGGATCCGCAGGGCTTCGATATTGTAGATTTCCACGCGGTATTTTTCGGGCAGCCGAACCATTATTTTCACATCTTCCCGATTGCGGGTCAGGCTTTTGGCTTCGACTCCGTACAGGGCGAAGCGGACAAAGTTGCCCAGGTCTCTGACGGTGATGCCGGTCGGTCGGGCCGATTCAAGCAGTCTCAGTTGGACTTCGCGTTTGCCGACATCGTAATCGTCATCCAGATCGACGACGCCATCATAAGAGGCGAGTTCTTTTTTGATTTTTTGAGTGACCTCGATCAGTTCGTTGAAATCGTCGCCGGCGACGCGAATTTCGATATCCTTTCCTGCCGGCCCTCCGCTTAACGCTTCCCATTTGATGGAATTGATCCCGGCGAGGGAATCGCTCATTTTACGGAATTCGACCATCAATTCATCACTGGATCGCATCCCCCTTTTTTCCCTCTTGTCTGCTTCCATCAATTCGACAACGACCTGTCCGAGATGTGATTGCCGTCCTCCGCCTGTTGCTCCCAATCCGCCGATATTCATTTGCGAACCGACGGATGTCTGCACGCTTTGCACTTCAGGGAATTTTTTGATGAAGTTGGAGATATCGACCAGTTTTCTGCGTGTCTGCTCGATCACGGTTCCGACCGGCATTTCCAAATCGGCCGTGATTGTTTCGCTGTCCATTTTCTGAATGAACACAAACGGAACGATACCGCCGACCATCAGGGAAATGGACGTTGCACAGGTTGCGATTGCGATTGTCAGGGTGACGTATCGCCAACGCATCGCGATCCGCAGCAACTTTTCATAATACTTGATGAACAGGTCGTGCATCAGATGGTGTTGAAAATTCAACAGTCGATGCCACGCCTTCCCCCAACCTGTTTTCGATACTCGTTGAACCGTCTTTTTGCGTTTCAGATGTTTCAGATGGGAAGGGAGAATCAGCAGGGCTTCGATCAGCGAAACGGAAAGAGCAGCCAGAACGACCAGCGGCAGATCTTTCATGAAATCTCCAATTCGCCCACGGATAAACATCAGTGGGGCAAACCCGGCGATGGTAGTGGTTACGGCGACGATCACGGGCCACATCACTTCCTCGGCACCATGGACGGCGGCTTCGACAGATTCTTCTCCTTCCTCGACGTGCCGAAAAATATTCTCGCCGATCACGATGGCATCATCTACCAGAATCCCCAGAACGATAATCAAGCCGAACATGGAAAGCAGATTGATGGAAACACCGAAAAGCCACATTGTGAGAAAGGTTCCCATGAAGGAAACGGGCAATCCGAGGGCTGCCCATATCGCGACTCGCCAATCGAGGAACAGAATGAGCGAAAGCAGAACCAGAACCAGTCCTGAAAGACCGTTGCGTGTCATCAAGTCGAGCCGCCCCTGGATGAAGCGGGAGAGATCGCCATGCAGCTCGATTTCAAAATGGTGCTGAAACGGTCGGGCATAGCTTTGTTCATAGACTTTTTGCGGATCGGCAGAGCCGGTCAACTTTTTGATCATGCGAGAGAAATAGGCCACCGCGATGGCAAATGGGCGCGATAGCCAGGGCTGTCTGGCGGCTGCTTCGATGCCGTAGGCATCAAAATCGACCTGCTGTTTACCTCTGACATAGGCTTTGACGAGTTGAGCGATTTTGATCGCATCCTGACTTTTCGTCTTCTGGATAACCAGTGTCACCGACCGTTTCCCGTTGAAGTAACTTTCGAGATCGACATCGACAAAGGCGTCTTTTATTTCGGCGACATCTCCAAGAAAAATTTTTGTTCCCGATTCCGTTGTTTTAATTTCGATATCGGCCAGATCGATTCCCCGGTTTTCCTCACCCAGTGTTCGGACATTGGTATTTGAGCGGGGACCTTTCAGATTTCCGGCGGAGACATCCAGATTGGTTGAACGGATCGCACGGGCGATTTCTTCGAATGTCAGGTTGTATTCAAACAGTTTTTCCGGGCTGACTTCGATACTGATTTCATCATCGCGGATTCCGGACATCGCGATATCGCTGACGCCGGGCAGTTCCAACAGTTCATCACGCAAATCCCGAGCCGCTTTTTTCAGATCGGCTTCGCTTCCTTCTCCAAAAATCGAAACAGAGAGAACGGGCAAGGTCGGTTCGAAATTTTTGACCGTAATGCTTTCGATATCTTCAGGTAATTCATTGATGATGGAGTTGATTTCGATATCAATTTTTTCGCGAACGATGTCGATGTCGTCCGATTCACTGTAAAGCGTCGCGGTGGTTGTGCTCAGTCCCTCCTGAACAATTGAATCCACCTTTTCGATATCTTCCAGATCCCGTATGGCTTCCTCAATTTTGATGGTGACGGCTTTTTCCAGTTCATCCGGTTGAATTGCCGGGTAAACAACGACAATTTTCACCTGATCGGGACGTGTTTCAGGGAACATTTCCCGCACCAGCGTGAAGGCCATGACCGTGCCGGTCGCCAGCAGAACCAACATCAACATGTTGACCAGCACAGAATTATTGACACTAAAACGGGGCAGCGACATCTATCTTCTTTCGAGGAGATTTCCTGTTTGCAACCGGTTTCCCTGTTTTATGGCCGATCGTTTATGGCCGGCGCAGTTTTCTAACCGATTGATGGCCGGCGATGGGAAATGGTCTGCATGAAGACTCCATATCGAGATAATAGGGTAAATTCAGGGAATGGAAAGAGGGGAGAGATTGGAGCAAAAAAATAATGCCCGATTTCAGCCTGGATTTCGGCCTGCTTGAACTGTATTGGGTGATTCGATAAGTTGTGTGCAACGTTTTGGGGTCTGTTTGAAAAATAGCATGAGAAAAAAGGATACCGGCCCCGTAAAGCCCCCCCACATCGAGCCTTGGTGCGGCTTGGATAGAATTAGAACGAAAATCAGAGGAAAACATGTACAAAGTAACGCTGATCCCGGGAGATGGTGTCGGTCCTGAAATCGCTGAAGCAACCCGTATGTGCATCGATGCGACCGGAGTGAAAATTGATTGGGACTATCAGGAATGCGGGATCGAGGTGATCGAGGCGGAAGGTGGTGTCCCCGATCGAGTGATGGAATCGATTCGTGCCAATCAGGTTGCGTTGAAGGCTCCCATCACCACGCCGATTGGCAAGGGGTTCCGCAGTATCAATGTTTTTCTGCGGCAGGAGTTGGGGCTGTATGCCTGTGTGCGTCCGTGTAAATCGTTCCCGGGCATGGATACGCGGTATGCCGATGCGAATGTCGATCTGGTTCTCGTTCGGGAGAATACGGAAGATTTGTATGCAGGGGTTGAATTTGAAGCCGGTTCGGAAAAGACCGCTCAGTTGATCAATACGATCAATGAACTGTCAGATGGAAAGGGGATTCAGACGTCCGATCGGACAACCGGGGTGAGTATCAAGCCGATCAGTCGGGAAGGGACGCGCAGAATTGCCAACTATGCGTTCGATTATGCGGTGCGTACCAAACGCAAGTCCGTCACTTCGGTGTGCAAGGCGAATATCATGAAGTACACCGACGGACTCTGGTACGATGAAACGCGAGCTGTCGCACTGGCTTACGGTGCGAATTTCGAATGGGAAGATTTGGCGAAAGGGGTCAATCCCTCGGCTGAGCTGGTGGGCAATGTGGCCGATGGGAGTGGTGTCAGCTACATGGAACGCCTGATCGACAACATGTGCATGCAGTTGGTCATCAAGCCGGATCTTTACGATGTGATCCTGACGGAAAATCTTTATGGCGATATTCTCAGCGACCTTTGTGCTGGTCTGATTGGCGGTTTGGGTGTGGCTCCCGGTGCAAACATCGGCCCGGATGTTGCGATATTCGAGGCGACCCACGGTTCCGCCCCCAAGTATAAAGGACAGAACAAGGTGAACCCGACCGCCCTGATCCTTTCGGGAAAGATGATGCTTGAACATCTCGGTGAGTTTGAAGCCGCCCGGAAACTGGATCAGGCTGTTGCCGATGTGATCGCTGAAGGGAAAGATGTTACTTACGATCTGAAAAAGGATCGCAACGATCCCACAGCTGTCGGCACGAAGGAAATGGCCGAGGCGATTTGCAAAAAAATGTAGCCGAATCTGATGGGCGTTGCAGTTTGAAAGGGCATCTGCCTGGCAATATCCGGGCAGATTCCGTCGGTAGTGTGCATGAATGGGCCCGTTTTTCCGGGCGTTTCTGCGCGAATGCGGGAGGTTCGTGGTTCAGCAGAGAGTGTCGCCCTGCAGGGGGTGCCCGGTAGAACAAAGACTCGTCAAATGAAAATGATGCCCCTGTTGCGGTTACTGCGACTGCCCGCCCTGTTTACGACGTTTCCTGATGTTCTGGCTGGATACGTCATTATCGGGCGCGGGGAAGTGGAGCCGGTGGAGCTTGCCTGCCTGTTGGCGGCGTCGGCCTGTCTGTATCTTTCCGGGATGGTCTTCAATGATCTGTTCGATCTGGAACAGGATCGCCGGGAGCGTCCGCACCGTCCATTGCCAGCCGGCGAGATTCCTTATGAACACGCCAGGATTATCGGCAAACTGCTGATGCTTTCCGGTGTTGCGTTCGCCTCAATTGTTTCTCTGCCCGGGATGTTGGTTGCCATTCTGCTTGCCGCTTCGATATTTGTGTATGACTACCGGGCCAAGCGAACGGTTTTCGGGCCGTTTTTTATGGGGATGTGTCGAGCGTTGAATCTTCTGCTGGGAGCCAGTGCGGTGGTGGAATTCCGCGATTGGACCTTT
>JALTOP010000353.1 GCA_027000105.1 Planctomycetaceae bacterium
CATCACTTTGAGCCTTTCTCAGTTGGGCATTTGCTGAATCGATTTTCGCCTGGGCTTCACGCTCTTTCGCTTGACGTTCACTATTTTTGGCATTCACACCGTTCTGTGCAGACGCAATATAAGCCTTGGCCTGCTCCACCTTGGCAAGCGCTTCCTTCAGTTTACGATGAGCAAGCTGCTGCTTGAACATTGATGCCAATCCGTCTTTGGCCAACAGATTTTGACGTGTATAATCCGCTTTGGTTTGGGAAAGAGCAGCTTCGGCCGCCTGGAGATTTTGACGCTCCGCCTCCAGTTTCTGTTCGGACATCCTGATATACTCATCAGCTGCCGCAATTATTTGTTCCTTCATCAGCACGAATGCCTGAACCTGTTCTTCATATGCCTGGGAAACCTGCTTTAACGATTCCAGCTGTTTCTCGGTCGCTTTAATCTGTTCCCTGATGCGTGCCAGGTAGTGCGGATCCAAATCCTGTATCTGGACGATCACTTGTCCCTGCTTCACAAATAACCCTTCCCGTAATCCGTTTACCCATTGTGAAACACGTCCAGATATCGGTGCCTGCACAACCTGCTCACGTAATAAGGGATCGAATGCGACAACGCGTCCTGTCCCTGCGACAAACTGCTGCCAGGGGGCAAATGCAATGGCGAGAACCACCAGCAGCAACAGCAAACCAAGCCATTTGGCCATTCGGCGGGCTCTGCGCGATGATTTCACCAATCTCAATGCGGGGAAAAGATTATCAAGATCGTCAGAATGCCAGGCTGCTGAACGAGGGACGCGGCTCCAGATCATTTCCCGTTCTCCTTCATTCGCGATTCTTCAGGAGAGTTCCCCCGAGAGGGATTGGCCATCAGGTCACCCAGATTGATGACGCGCTCACAGTATTTCAGAATCTGTTTGCGACCGCTAAAAATAACCACTGTCCGGAGTGGATCTTTTCTGCACAGCACGGGCAAGACCTTTTGAATTTCCTCATCGGGCCACGCATCCATCAGCGCGTCGATAATCAACAGACGGGGAGATCCGGCGATCGAGCGGGCAAGCATCAATTTGCGTAAACTCGTTTCAGACAGGGGGACTCCGCTGGCCGTCAGCTTCTGGTCCAGTCCGTCAGGCAGAAGAAAGATTTCATCCAGCAAACCGACCTGCCTCAACGATTCCTGCACCACAGTGGAATCGACTCTCACCCGGTCCAGGTGCACATTTTCAGCAATCGTCCCTTCAAGGACTTCGATAGGTCCAGCCAGTGATACGTGTCGACGCATTGCATCCGGACGCAAGTTGTTGCTGCCGATCCCATCAAATTCAATAATCCCGGCAGTGGGGGAGAGAAGGCCAAACAGCAGTTCCGCCAGCGTCGTTTTTCCGCAACCGGGAGGCCCGCATATTCCTGTGACTGTTCCCGGTTCGACAACCAGGTTGAAATTATTCAATACTGTGTGCCCTGTTCCGTAACCGTAACACAACTCCTGAATTTTCAACTCGATCCCCTGGTTCCCCGGAATCGAGAGAAGCCCATCCTGCCGTTCCAGAGGGAGATCGAACAATGTGCCCAATTTGTCAACGGAAGCCATCAAATCATAGAAGTCTTCCACATGTTTGAGCATTTTCGTAACCGACCCCAGGATGATCGTCACGATCAACTCGGCAGCAACGAGTTGCCCCAGCGATAGTTGCCCGTTAATTACCAGAAAACCGCCAGCTCCAAGTAAAACGGCGTTACTCACCGCATAAAGCCCAAGATTGAAAATGATTTGACGGAACAGAACCCGAAAATGGTTTTCTCGCGCAGTCAGATACTGCTTGGCAATGTAATCAGCTCGCTCGATGGCGAATTCGTTTCCTCCCTCATGTTTCAGTGCCTTCGAACAGCGGGCTAGTGCCTCCAGCCATGCGGCCATCGCATACTTGATTTTCGACTCCTTGATACTGGTTTTAACGCCGCCGCGTCCCAGGACGAACAGCATGAACAGAACCAGTCCCAATAAAACCAGTTCGAGGGCCAGAAGTAACGGGTGGAACAGCGCCAGAACAACCATCCCGGTGATCGTCACCATCATCAAGCTCAGGGCATCCACCAATAACGACGCGACCACTTTCTGAACTGTCACTACATCGAAGAAGCGGTTCACCAGTTCGGTAGCATCCCGTCCCAGAAAAGCACTTTGGCGAACACGAGGTATTCGATAGGACAGATCACCTGCAATACGCACAAACAGTCGACGCTGAATCAGTTCAACAACATATTTTTCTACAGCCTGAACAATGGCCGAAAAAGCAAGAAAGGCAAACAGAATGATCGACAGAACAACGATCGGCTTGAATGAACGACCAAAAGCAACGGTCGAGACCAACGATTCTACAGCCAGTGGAACGGCCAGCGACACCACCCCGACAAATAAGGTAAAAACCAGGATAATGCGAATATCCAGATGCTCTGCACGGAGAAGCGTTCCAAAACGTGTCAGAGGATCCGGTACCTGATCCGGCGTCCGGGAGGAATCCGCATCCATTGGCTGGCAGGTAACGGCCGGTTCAACAACGACCCACGTCAAGGGCTTGTCCAAAGGAGGATTGCCGATCATGTCCGCCAGCTGGGCTCGCGTCACCCAGCGGCCCTGTCGCCCCGTTCGCGCAGTAACAATATGAAACTTGTGACGTCGCTGCTTGTGAATCAGAAGCCAGGGGTGTTCGACTCCGGGAATATGTACAGCCAGCGTTTTTTCACGGATCAGCTCCAAAGCCTGCCTGAAGGATATTTCAATCACTCTGGCTCTTAAGCCCAGGCTGTTACCTGCTTCAGTCAGCCATTTCCACCAGCGTTCCCGCTCACTGCCTGGCCAGAAGCGTTGTACTTCCTGAACAGCCCGCTTGTTTGCAAGCCGATCGACGGAAACACCACATTCCTCGGCCAGCCATTCCAGCAGATCCGCAATTTGTTGATTGCACTCTGGGTGTTGCCCGTCCATCACAATGTACTTTCCGGAGTATCAGTAAAGGCCAGCGCAGCGTGGTAATCCGCCCGAGCCTTGAAGTAATCCAACTGCGCCTGCAACAGTTCCTTGGCAGCCTTGGCCGTTGCCACCTCCCGCAGGTTGACCAGCAGCAGGTTGCTTTCTCCCAACTCGAATTTGCGTCGTTCCGCCTGCTCCATTGTTCGGGCCAGTTCGAGACTTTCCCTGGCCCGCTCGATCCGGTTGAACGCAGCCAGTAAAGCCGCATAGACATTTTGAACGTCCGTTCTGATTTTATCCCGGGTAAAGTCAATTTTTACCGACAGGCGGGCCAGCTTGCCCTCAATTGCCCGGATCTTTCCGAGTGCCTTGCGACGCTGCAACGGAACACTGACCTGTAAGGAGGCTTCCAGTTCGAAGGGAGTTTTATCCCGCTTTGCACTCGAAGCCGCTCCCACATCCTTGGAAGCAAATAATGAGGCGTCCACCGAAGGCAGATACATATTCTGAGCCTGAGCCAGATCAACCTTGTACTGCTTCCGCAGCAATTCCAACGAAACCAGTTCCGGACGATTCGATATCGCCAGGTGAATATCATGTTCCATTTGTTCCGGATCAAGTGGAGCCGCTTCGGGAAACAGATCAGGCAACTGATCTTCGCTCGGAACGATGCAACGCCCATCGGGAGTTCGTAAAAAGAGAGAAAGCTTGATCGCCGCTTGTTGAAGCTTTCGCCTGGCATCGATCAATGCAGTCTCGCGGGAAACAATCAATCGCGCGTTATCGGTCAATTCAATCGCTGATAGATCCCCCCGTTCAACTCTCGTCTTCAAACCTTCATTACGCTGTTGGGCAATTTCCAGCAGCCTTTGGGCAATTTGGTAATTCTGTCCTGCTGCAACCCATGTCCAATAGGCGTATGTGGAATCCCAGATAAAGCTGATAATCTGTGTCTGAATTTCAGGTTCGACCGCTTCGCGTCCGAAAGTTGCCCGGTATTGGGCCGCACGACGACTGTCAATAGATCGATTCTGCGAAAGCGGAACAGAAATACCTGCGCTGAATTCTCCACCGTTATCCGTTTGGCGTTCCTTGAACCATGGCTGGAAATTGCCATGACCAACTTTATATCCCCCAAAAATTTCGCCTCCGGAAAATAACGGCTGACTCGCCCCAACTCCATAGCGGTTTGTTTTATAATAACCCAAAGGCCCGCTTGTCCCGCCCCCTTTCAGTTTGAGATCAAACGCACCTTGAGTCGAAAGAAGTTCTCCGTCGGCGACAGTTCGAGAAAGCAGCGCCGATTGCAGTAACGGATACGACGCGTAGACAGAATTCAATACATCCACCAGACGGAGAACCGGCACCGGCTCGGAATCAGGCAGGGGGATCGATTCAAGCAGCTCGTCAACGTCAGTATTTCCGTCGTGATAGCTCAACCGTTCTCGCGGAGGATCCCTGTTTTCTGATTGGTCAGCTGCATTCTCAAACAGCAGATGTGGCTCCTCCGGCGTCTTTACCGTCATCGAGTCAGGAAAATTCGGCCCCAGCTTTTCCTCCTGATGGGACACGGTTTTCAAATCTGCCGTCGCACTCTGTTCCGTCTCGCTCGGCTTCAGCAGGCTGCCCGACTGCCAATTCCCAATCTGATCTGTTTGATCTACCTGATCCTCAGGAGAAGGAGCAAGATCAGAAGCTACATGATGCGATAAAAGAACAACGGAATCAGTCCCTTCAGGATTATCATTCTTCCGGGAATTGACCATGGAAACACCAGCGGGATTTTCACGGCCAATATCCAACTCGCTCTGGGTCTGCGCAGAATGATACTGCCTCGCTGGAACCAGACAGCCAGTTGCAGCAAGGGAAACAAGAACTGTGATCAGACGATAGCTGAATCTCATTCCCCTATACTTCCCATCTACTCTATATTTACCATGGAGAGGGGTACCAGGCGGGAGGTGATAGCTGAAAGCGCAACATCCCCACAGAAAACCCCCTAATCGTAACAATCGACACAATCGATCCACCTCGTAAAGGAATATCAGGCAATGCTGCCTGGTTGGCAAAAACGCATCTCGAAATTCCACTCATCTCGCAAGAAGAAGTGGTCGTGCATACACACTCCTCGAAGAGTGATGCATCAAAACCACCTGTTTCCAGGACGCATACTGTCTCGGACTATCCCCAGACTGTCTCAGTGCAGCAGGCGATCTGCATCACACCCGAAACAGGCACAACAGGAAAAGGCGTCTTTGGAGGGCCTGTTTTCGTGTCCCATCTGCAAACAGATGTTTAACGTTAATCAGCATTTACATTTTTGAAATGCCCCAAACAGACACATCAATTGCCATCTGCGGTATTAGATGAGGAGCGGGGCACAGAGACCATTGGCCAATTGATGCCCAATAATGGCCCGTGGAAAGCGGACAGGCGGGCAAAAGGTACAATTCTGGCAATTCAGGTGATTACCGAAAGTTGCGGAAGACTCCAAGGCAATGGGGTGCCGTCGAGTAAGACGCTGTCGTGATGAAGGCAAAACTTCCAGTTCTGTTTCCCCATCTTCTTGAGAGGGAACTTCGTTTTCAGCAATTGCCCCCGGGGACAGCAGCGTAGTTCGAGGGACGGTAAACAGCAGGAAGGCGCAAAGGCAAAGCCAGACCGCGATCAGGCTTGCACATGAACTCCGCGTTGTCAATAAATTATCGAGTGACATAAAACGCAACCAGCCAGGAATACCATTGGAGCTACTGTGGTAAAATCGTCCCGATTGTATAACGGGAATGAACCTATTCATAGAAGAATTCGACAAAAGTGGCCATTTCCCGAATTCATTCCCGTTGATGCCGTTATCCGAACCGACTGTGGTCACCGATTGAGATGACCGACCGAAAATAATCCGGCATTTTCAACATAACAAGGGATATGACTGAGATTGCAAAGATTACAACGCTGCCCTTCCTGCCGTTGCAGATGACCTTCGCTGCGTACAGGAGTTGCGCCGTTATCGGTTTTGACTGCCAATTTGTATTTGATCGTCATTGATGGAAAACGGCAGTTTGATCGGATCGCACAAAGCCCGCATCAACTGTTCTGCATCGGCTTGCTTGGTCTCGAAGCTGATCAACTGATCTGGGGCGATCCCGGATGCTTTCATCTGCTTGATATCGTACTGAATCGGCAATCCGGACGCTTCCAGGAACTGAAGAACCTCTTTCAACGGTTTGCGAACAACCCGCATGGTGAATCGTCTTTTTTTCCACGGAACCCGATTGTTCGTCTTCGCTATTGTTTTCCTGCTCTGCATCAACTTCAATTGATCATGCAGTTCAACCGGACCGGTAACAATCACACGGGAATTTCGCTGTTTCCACTGCGATTGCGGGAACTTTTCTGACAGGATGCGACGATATTCCCGTAATCTGTCTTTCCCGATCTGATATACCTGTTCAATGGCCACTTGACGGGGAGCTTCGGTAATCCGAATCGATTTCCCCTTTTCCCAAACAAAAGTTAGATCGTACTGAACCAGTACAAAAGAAAGAAATTCAGTAAAATGGGCGTTAGGCAGCTCCCCGTTGTGCCACAAATCGTGTGGAATAAGCTCGGGGTTTTCAATTGTCAGTCCCGTTTTTTCTGCTGCCTTGAGAGCCAGTTCCCGGGGTCTGGCCAACTCATCCCACCGCCAGGCATGACGATTCATTATTCGTTGAACTGTTTGAGGGGGGTAACGGAAAATTTTTCCCTCTTCGTTTCGCTGCGTTCTCAACTCTTTCGTGCGCAGAGCAACGAGTGTTTTCAATTTT
This sequence comes from Planctomycetaceae bacterium, assembly GCA_027000105.1. Lineage (GTDB taxonomy): Bacteria > Planctomycetota > Planctomycetia > Planctomycetales > Planctomycetaceae > Rubinisphaera. The sequence continues at coordinate 6,768 of JALTOP010000353.1, forward strand.
TCTGCGGAAGCTCCCGAGAGAATCAATAAAGCCTCTCCCAACTCTCTCAGTTCGGCATCCTGATTTTCCGCAATGCGTCCCAGTACCTCGATAATCGAACCGGTCGCCGGTACGGGGAGCGTCACCGGGCGGTGAGGATCGAGCTTTCGATCGATGACGATCGACAGATGATAGGTTCCGGAGAGCCTCTCGCAGACCGAGCGTATTCCGGAACGACCGCTCAAAGAGGTGATGGAAATCCATTCCCGGGTACGGGCATCAAAGGAGACTTCCTTCTGCTTATCTTCAGCCAGGAGGAACCCCGAAACTAACGCGATTGAAACAGAGCAGATTCCACAACGGAACAGCGCCAGTCCCGGAGATTTTTTCCGGACTTTGTAAGAATCGCCTGACATTGCCCGAGCACCTGAAGCGTTCAAAGAATCGAACGGATTTTTTCAAGGAAGACCTTGTTATTCGGAAACATGGCAAGCCGTCTTGTCAGCTCTTCCATCGCCTCGACAGGACTCATGGAGATCAACGCGCGCCTCAGAGCGATTACCCCATCCATCACTTCCTTATCCAGAATTTTTTCTTCCCGCCGCGTTCCCGACTTGGTGATATCAATCGCGGGCCAGATTCTGCGATCAGCCAGATCACGACTGAGAACCATTTCCATATTTCCGGTTCCCTTGAATTCCTGGAAGATCACTTCATCCATGCGACTGCCCGTATCGACCAAAGCCGTTCCGACAACGGTCAACGAGCCACCTTCATCAAATCGGCGAGCGGTTCCGAACATTTTCTTGGGGATGTCCATCGCCTTGACATCAAGACCGCCAGTCATCGTCCGCCCGGTATTGCCAGTCCATTTATTGAAGGCGCGTGCGGTACGGGTGATGCTGTCGAGCAGAATAAAGCAGTCTTTTCCGGACTCGGCGATTCGCTTGCCTCGCTCGAAAATCAGCTGGCTGGTGCGAATGTGGCTCTCGACATCACGATCCATCGAACTGGCGATCACTTCGCCCTTGACGAGTCGTCGCATCTCGGTCACTTCTTCCGGACGTTCATCAATCAGCAGAACGATGAGATGAATTTCCGGATGATTCATACTGACAGAATTGGCGATATCCTGCAGCAACATCGTTTTACCCGTTCGGGGAGGAGCGACAATCAATGCCCGTTGCCCCTTGCCTATCGGCGTCAGCAGATCCATCACACGCATCGTCACCATATCCTGGCTTGTTTCCAGTTTGATCTGCTCAAACGGGTTCACCGCAGTCAGGTCGTCGAAGTGTTTGATTTTCTGATACTCTTCAGGAGTACGACCGTCAATGCTTTCGATTTCGAACAGGCGTGGTCCCTGACCTCTCGTGCCAGGCCCGACTTCCCCCCTGATAAGAATACCTTCCCTCAGGCCATATTTTTCAACGGTTGTACTGGAAACGAAGGTATCGGAATCCTGAGCAGCGAAATCGACCTTGGCATCCCGCATGAATCCGTAGCCCTTCGGATGCAACTCGAGGACTCCTTCGATAGTTCCTTCGATTTCATCAATTGCCTGACCACTGGAGGCAACGGAAGCTCTCGTCGAATTGCCGCGTCCCTGATTCCGACCGCTGCGACCTCGCCCCCGATTTTCGTTCCGGCTGCGGTTCTCACCACCACGGTTCTCTCCACCACGTCCGCGCCCGCGTCCACGTCCGCGACGGCCGCCTCCACTATTACTGTTGGAAGAACCATTACGCTCGCCGGAGTTCGAACGACGTCGCCTTCGTCCACGTGAACTCTGCTGTTTCGAACCTGAATCCTCGTTGCTGTCTGACTCGGCAGGCAACGATTCAGCGGAAGCCTGATCGCCAGAAGACTGCTCGGCAATTTCCGGGGCTTCAGCCAGCCCTTCACCAAAGTCTTCTGTTTTCTGTTGGGCTTTTTTTCTGCCCCTTTTCGGTTTGGCATCAGTATCGGAAAAGCTGTCACTCGATTCCGCTGTGGCTGCGTTTTTCTTTTCTTCCGTATTCGCGGTCTGGACATCCGCGGAAACCGCTGAACTTTTCCGAGTTCGTTTTTTCGTTCTCGTAGCGCGACGTGTCGTACTTGTACTCTTAATGGGCATAAAACATTCCTACCACAGTGAGAATTCGCAAATTCTCCAACAGCTTTTTCAAGCAAACATTAACGTAATTCAACTTGAGAGATTCCGGTCGAACCGGTTGAATCTGTCAAGATCCCATGAAGGCCCGCCTGCAATCAATCTATCGATCAATAAGGCATCACCTTCAACCAACTCAATTCACAAAACCTGGATGCAAGCAGGGGAGGTTATCAGACAGAAACGTAACAAGGACAACCGTAACCGGGACGGCGGACGCCCCGGCATTTTCCATTGCATCCTGTCTCGCACATTCCAAACTGGAGCAGAAACCAAATCCAAATCCGACACCCGAATGAACCCCACTCCTCCAGCCCGTATCCCCGACAGGGAACACCAGGTGAGCCATCCAGGTTACACACAAGGCGAACAGAAAACGCTCCTGTTACATCACTCGTGAAAGGAACGGGTTTCAGGCTAATCTGATAAAAAGCCCGGCACCTGTTACTCACTGCGTATCAAAGGAGAACTCGCCCGTGAGAACAAGACTTAATGGAATCTGCAATCATATTAACAGAATCAATTTATCGGATTCCTTCCCAATAACTCAAAGAGGTACTTCTCTTAACGTGACCTGCGCCATCGTTTCAAACGACCACCCGGGCGATATTGCAGACCTCACCAGATAAAGATGAGGAGAACTCGCCGTGTGGCAAATTAAGCCTGAGAAAACACTCCTAAAACACCCGAGTCGAAAACAGGAACTCCAAACAGATCAGACCTCGGTCTTCGACAATGCCATCGGCATACCAGCGTTTTGCCGGAGTGCCACAGCTGTGTCACATTGAGCCAACAATCCATTAAATTATCAAACGACTGACGAACTCCAAACCTGGGAGCAGGCCGGAAGGGGAGGAAGTCCCGGCTCCGATTCTTGAGAACCGCTTTTCCTTTCACCACTTCCCGTAACGTCAGTTTCCGAAACGCAGAAAACACCACCCACTGCCATGGGGCAAGGCAAAAAAGCGGGGGAAAAGTTTTCATTTTCCGAACGAAAGCCTTCGGTAGCCGCAAAAAAGCGACTCTTTCCGTGCTATCGTACGGCCTCTTCAAAACCAATGCAACAAGGCACGAACAGGCACGACTGCCGTATTTCCGGATTACCAACGGACGCTTTTATGACCTGTCTATCACAAGGTGCTTGAAAGCGATCATCATCCAATTGCCACCCGTAGAACTATCCACACTTTCAGAATAGTTGAACTGCTGCAAACACCAAAACGAGGGCGTCTCTGCGTTCATTCCCCAAAGGTGACAAGAAAATAATTCGACAGCGTTGTGAACGTCATATAACAACACGAGCCCGACTGCAAGTGACTCGTCAACAGCTTTCCTCTTTACACAACAAAAAACGCCAGCCTGCCCGAATCTCTTGTGTCGGCAGCAAGCCGGTTACGGATCAGCAATAATCCATATACCCAAGTATGGCTTACTCACCGTTCCGTGTCAATCCTTCTTGTAAAAAGCTGGAAAAATGTAGAAAAAGGAGAAAAATAACCCGATTTCGCGTTCTCTGGGTGGTTCAAATATCCATTGGGGCCTGATTATCACCGCCAAACACCGTTCGAAATTGACGATATCCACAAAAGGATGAGGATATCCACAAGATCAACAGACACAACAGGTCAAACGGAGGAATCTGTCAGGTAGAACACCCAGTTGATCAGCAATACTTCAACTCTGCAATGCCACTGTGTTACGTCGTATGAAACAGACCTGCCTCGACAATCAAACGAACAGCCAACACGGTAACTTGCGAAAACAGGCAGCCCAATTCCAGGCCCTGAAATGGACGTTAACGTATCAGGGTTGCTTCGACATCTCGGGGGGCTAGAACATGTCTGGTATTAGTGTATCTCTCCGGATCGATTTCGAATATTTCACGATTTTCAGCCGTGCTGAACAGGTAAAGACTGTCGTTATAATAGGCTGCGAATTCTGTTGACCCTGGAATGGCACGATCCGTTTCCCACATGATGACGGGATCGCAACCGAGCAGCCGGGGGGCGTATTTCTGGGGATCCGCTTCAAACAGATCACGCGACTCTGCATCCGAAAAAAGATATTTCTGTTGTCGATATTGAACCGTCCACTTTGGGTTTCCGCGAACCCAGGCTCTTTCCTGGTACAGTTTGACCGGGCAATAGCCATCCAGCGCGATAAAGACGACTTCCGGTTCGCTCTGTCCGGTCTGTTCATCAATCTCGCGCGGATCGGGAACTCGTTCTTCCAGATCGGATTGGGCCAACTGTTCGGCAGGAAGATTGGCTGGCTCGAACAATTCACGGGGGAACGGAGCCGGCTGTCCCAATCTGACATCCAGCGGAGAGGTTTTTGCAGGAGAATGACCAGATTTGTTTCTACTCGCCAAAATCTTTTTCGTCTGTTGATACCGCGCTTGCACCTGAATCGCCTGGGTGATGTATTCGTTCAACCCTGTTGCTCCGGATGAAGTTGCCAAAACCCGACCGTCAGGATCCACAAACAAATCGGTCGGGTATTGTGTGATCCGATACATCCTCACCAGTTCGGGAGACTGGTCGCCATCCACCTTGACCAATATGATTTTTCCCGCAAGAGCCTCTTTCAACTGCGGAGAAGAAAAAACCATTTGATTCATTGTTCTGCACGGGCCGCACCAGGTTGTCGAAAAATGCACGATCATCGGCAGATCGTGCTCGCGAGCCTGTTTGAGTGCTTCCCGAAAATCGTGATACTCAAATCTGGTTTCTGCAGCCTGTCCTGAAACGGAGCTCGTAAGAACCAGCATCGCAACAGAAGTCCAGAAGCGTGAAAGAGTCAAACATGTTGATCGCATAAGATTCCCCAATTCAGTACTGCAACTATTCCTGTTCTGTATCGGTACAGCACGCTGCCCAGCGAAAGCATGTTGGGGAAAGGGACAGCTTTCTTCACGTAAACAGGTGCAATCACGCGATTATAACGAACAGGCATCCGGACAACCGGCGTAATCGTTACAATCTTATCCAGCAAGCGTAGACGGGAAGCTTTACCGAGAGGCTTAACCGAAGAGAATTTCGAGAATCTGTCCGGAATCCTCAAAATTGTCGACCAGGGCATCCGGCCTGCTCGATTCAAGCTCTTTGCGGGAGTAAATCCCGGAGGCGACTGCCAGGCAGTTGGCGCCAATCGCACGGGCACATTGGATATCGGCTGGCGTATCGCCAATAATCCAGACAGAATCGCTGTCGATCAACCCTTGACGAGCCAGGCAATCAGCGGCTTCACGTGCCATATCATCTCGATGATAGTGCCTGTCGCCAAATACACCGAAAGAGAAATGGTGTTCGAGTTTGAAGTGCCGAACTTTCATCCAGCCACTTTGCTCAAAATTTCCTGTCAGCAAGCCGACGGACTCCTGCGAACAGTCAGGCAGACGCCCGGAGAGCGAATCGAGCAATTCCCGAACTCCGGGCAACACACACCCCTGATTGCTGTTGAGATACTCAGGCAACAGACTGAAATACCGCTGCCGAAACTTCGCGAAATCCTCCTCCGTTGATCGCAGTCCGTGTCCGGTCAGCAGGTCGGTCACAATACCCCGGTCGGTTCTCCCCGCGAACGATATATCACAGGCCACTTCGTCGATGCCGAATTCGAGCCGCAGCGCCTCCTCCATCGCTCTCTGTCCCGCATGACCGGAGTCCAGGAGAGTGCCATCGATATCAAACAGGAAAACGGGGGCCATAAAACGGAAACCTGCCAGAAGTTCGTGCCGGCCAATCAGCTTTTCCCGAGTGAACCGGCCGTCTGTTTCGAACGTGTCCAAAATGCCTGCCGAGTCAGCCTTTGGGGCCTTCCCGGCAGATTTTATTCACCCGTATTGTCAAGCAGGGCATGGTAGGAACAAACAATGAGGTCAGCCGTCTGCTCAGCCGTCTGGTTGGTGGCATTGATCGTCAAATCGTACTGAAGGGGATCGCTGCAATCAGCTCCATAGTTCTTTCTGATAAATTCTTTACGTTGGGCATCGATTCGATGGATCTGTTTTTTGGCCTCACTGGCTGACACGTTCTTGTGTTTGGCAAATCGATCGATCCGTTCCTGCTCAGAAGCGATCAGCCGTACCGAAAGGCCCTTTTCCGGCGGGAGAATGAAGCCAGCCCCTCGACCGACAAGGACTACCTTCCCATGAACTGCCGCCAGTAAAATCAACCGGTTCAACTGATGCAAATAAGCTGGTTGCGAAAAGTCCCGATCCAGAATCAGTGAGGAAAAGAACTCGCCGACAAGAGCGGAATTTTTTTCGTCCAGATTTTCCACGACCATTTTGGAAAC
>JALTOP010000354.1 GCA_027000105.1 Planctomycetaceae bacterium
TATCGATACCATCGACACGTTGACCTATTCGATTGAAGCCGGGAATGATCTAGGAGGTTTCGCGATCGATTCCGCAACCGGAGTGATTACCGTAGCGGACGAAAGCGTTATCGATTTCAGCCGCAACAAGGTATTCAACCTGACTGTGCGCGTGACCGATGACGGATTCCCGGCCAAATTCGCTGATGCGACTGTCACGATCAACGTGCTGGAATTCAATGGTCCGATTCAGATGTCCGATCAGGAACAGTTGCTGCTTGAATTGATCAACCGGGCCCGTCGTGATCCGCTTGCCGAGGCGGCTCGATTGGGACTGGATCAGGCCCAGACCGATGTTTTTGTCAGCCAGGGAACCGACCCGGTTCAGGCATTGGCGGCGAACGAGTTTCTGGCCCGGGCGAGCAGGGATCACTCTGTCGATATGCTGGCCAGAACATTCTTCAGTCATGTGAATCCGGATGGTGATTCGTTCGATGTGCGGGCTTATGATGCCGGTTACGACTTCAATCTTCTGGCTGAAAATCTGGAGATGATTACCGGTGTCGGGCTTGACCAGGCTGCAATCCAGCAGATGCACGACCAGATGATTCTGAATCCGATCAAGCGTTTGAACTTGCTTGACGGAACCTATCGGGAATTCGGCGCAGGTATCCGTGACAGTGCCGCGTTGAACTCTTCTGTTGCGACGGATCTGCTGGGACGGGAAGATGCGACAGGGGCCTTTATTACGGGAGTTGTCTTCGCCGATAATTCCGGAGCCACCCCGATCGATGACGATTTCTATTCCCTCGGCGAAGCGATTCGCAGTGGCCGTGTTCGAGCGACCAATCAGGCCACAGGAGAAGCCTTTGAAAGGGAGATCGGAGTTTCCGGTGCATATTCTTTGAGAGTTCCCGATGGCACGTACGATGTGATTATCTATGGTGGCGGATTGGGAACCGAAACGTACGCAGTCAGGGATGTCGTCGTCAGTGGCCAGAACCAGAAAGTCGACTTCGATGTTTCGGCACTTGCTCCTGAAACGCCTACGGTTGGTATCGCCGGGTTTGAAGATGGAAACTGGTGGCTCAGCACTCAGGACGGAGGCAATTGGCAAACAGGTTTCTGGGGGCAGTTCCCCGTTTCGACATTGAAGGCAACAGCCACCGGCGACTTCAATGGAGATGGCCTGTACGATGTAGCCGGTTGGGCGAACGATGGCAATTGGTATCTCGGTCTCGGCCAATCGAATGGTTCGCTCGCTGTTTCAGTTTGGAACGGGTGGTCTTCGAATGATGCCACAGAAGTGCTGACCGGCGACTTCAACGGAGATGGGCGGGACGATCTGGCTGCCCGGGATTCTGCCGGTTTCTGGTGGGTAGCCGAGTCGCAGGGAAATACCTTTACAACCCAAACCTGGGGCAAGTGGAACGCAGCTTCCAACTGGAAAGATCTTCGCGTCGGCGATTTCAACAATGATGGTCGGGACGACGTGATTGGCCGCGCCAAATCGGGCCGGTTGACTGTTGGGCTTTCCAATGGGACGAAGTTCAACAGTTCCAAGTGGGGCCAATGGAGCAAATCGGTAAACTGGCAGGATGTTTCTGTTGGCGATTTCAATGGAGATGGAAGAGCAGATATCACCGGTCGGGCGAATTCCGGCATCTGGCGAACGAGTCTGTCTCAAGGAAACAGCTTCGCCACATCCTCCTGGAAGAAGTGGACGACCTCCGGCAATTGGAATGACGTGGTCGTTGGAGACTTCAACGGCGACGGAAAAGATGATATTGCCGGTCGCAGAGACAGCAATAAATGGTGGATCGGTATTTCCAGAGGCACGCTGTTCCGCACCAAATACTGGGGGAAGTGGGACGTATCGGAAACCTGGAGTGGTGTTGTCGTCGCCGACTTCGATAACGATGGTAAAGACGACATCTCCGGCCGCGACAGTCTGGGACAATGGGATAACCTGATTTCCCAGGGAAGCAGCTTCCTGAACAGCGCCGGTCCGCAATGGAACCCCGCTTTGAACTGGACGGCTGTCTTCGCTGGAAACTATATCGGATCGGTTACGCCGGTGTTGCCACCATCGGCTCCGTCCGCCCCCGCAAGCGCACCGGGTTCCTCATCTGATAGCGGGAATCAGGGGGGGACTTCTCTGGTGTTCTCAGCATCAAAGTCTTCAGATTCCAATAACAGCCAGTCGGCGCAACAGAAGAATTCCTCTCAAGGAAAACAGAGTTCTCCTGCCGCTGCACCGGCATCTGATTCGTCGGATGTCGTTGAGGAAATGTTCGGTGATTCAAAACTGCTCGATTTGCTTAACCAGGTATGAAGTTCACCAATTGAGCTCGTGAATTGACGGAATCCGTTTCAGTGTGCAGTGTGCAACTGGAGCGGATTTTTTTTGCCATCGTCTGGTCCCCCGTAGCTTGTGCCGGAATTCGTGCGGGCAATCAGTTTTTGGGGATTTCGGTACTTCCCGATCTCAGAATACGTGATGCAGCCTGAATGGCCAGATCGGAAAGACCTGCTTTGGTCATCTGCTCGATTGTTTTATCGATATCGTACTCGATCCGCTTCAACTGGATTTCACCATTTTCGATAATGGCGTAACTGGCCCGAGGGTCGCCATCGCGAGGTTGTCCCACACTCCCCGGGTTGAGAACCTGTTTCTGCTTCAATCGGCAGATGTACGGGAAATGGGTATGCCCGACACAGACAATGTCGGCCTCGATTTCCTTGAGGCGCTTTTCCCACACATCCGGAGCGTTGGGCAGATACTCATTGAGCGGATCGCGAGGGGAAGCATGGACAAGGTAGAATCGCAAACCATCCAGTTCAATTTCCAGCGAGAGGGGCAATCTCGCCAAGTAGTTGAGGTCTCTTTGGGAAAGGGAATCCCAGTGGTAGTTGCGTGTTTCATTGCGTAAAAGTTTGAAATCGGATGCCGGTTCACTGGGCTGGATGAACTGGGCGACGGCGTGATCATGATTCCCGCGAATCACGCCGTCGGCATGATCGCGCACCCAGGCAATGACATTGCGGGCACCTGTTGCGTAATCGACCAGATCTCCCACAACCAGACAGGCATCGTAATCCTGTTCATGAGAAATAACGGCACCAAGAGCGGGCCAGTTCGCATGAATATCGGAAAGCACAAGTATTCGCATCGGCGGTTATCCCGTCTCGGGCCAGTCAGAGCGTCTCAAATTTCTCAAGTTGCAGTTTACAACGACGGTTTCGCAATCCCACTCTCACTTTCCTCTTTCAACCTCATCAGAATAACGGACGGGCCACCTGGTTGCCAGAAGCCTTCGTGGAGATTGGCAAGATACATCAGCGGGACAGGGCGAAGCAAGGGGAGTGAATCTACGACGTTGCTCCCGTCAGCACGGTTCATTACGATGCGATAACCATGATGTGATGGAGCGATTTCATTATCAAACCTGAAATGATCACCCAGAACTGTTGATATCGATTATCTGTTTCCATTGAAATTCCCGTTTCCATTGGAAGTTGTCAGCAGAAGTCTGTTCAGGGGACGTTGGCAACGGCAGAAATCAAATAGAAAAGAGCGGACACAGTGC
>JALTOP010000355.1:0-12361 GCA_027000105.1 Planctomycetaceae bacterium
GCCCACATTTATGCTTGCAGACTTCATGCCGGCGAAGATGTTTTTCCTGCCGTTGGCTTGGTTGTCAGTGGTGGGCATACGAATTTGTACGATTGCCAATCCGCTCTGGAACTGGAATTGCTCGGTTCAACCATCGACGACGCGGCTGGGGAGGCATTCGACAAGGTCGCCCAAATTCTGGGGTTGTCGTATCCGGGAGGGCCAGCGATCCAGCAGGCTGCAGAGCAGGGGGATGCCCATCGCTTTGCGTTTCCGCGTTCATTTCTGAAGGACAACCGACTTGCATTCAGCTTCAGTGGCTTGAAAACCGCGGTTCTCTATCAGGTGCAGGGGCAACCGGGAGCCAACAGACAACCACCGGAACTGACACCAACCCGAATTGCAGATATCGCAGCTTCATTTCAACAGGCCGTGGTTGACGTTCTGGTTGCCAAATGCAAACAGGCGATAGAAAGAACCGGACGCAAAACGCTTTGCATCGGTGGAGGCGTCGCCGCGAATGCTCTTTTCCGGTCGGAACTGGAGGCGATGTGCCAAGAGGAAAAAATCAGGCTCATTATCGCCCCGATGAAATACTGCACCGATAATGCAGCGATGGGGGCAATCGCGTGGGAAAAGTTCAAGGCAAAGAATTTTGCTCCGCTCGATCTCGATCCGACTCCGGGGCTGATTCGCGCCTGATATCCTTTCCAACAGTCTTATTCAAAACGCCGGATTCGAGACACCCTCCGACACCCTCTTTTTGGACCGGCGGGAAAGTCTATCATGCAACAGACCTTGTGCCTATCCAGACCTTCTGCCTGTCTGGTAAAGCTCGGCCGTTAACGCTTGCGTCATCTTTGTATGCTGTGCGTTTAGAACAGGGATGGCCTTGCCAATTGATTCGGGAATTATTTTCCTGGGGGATTATTTTCCGTGAGGATCATGGGCCCGCATCACAAGAAATATGGTCGCCATCACTAAAAGTCCCTGAATGGGCCACGCGGCTCGGCGGCATTCATTTCCGCTTTCCATTGAGCGAATTTCTCTTTCATTTTTTGAAGCTGTTCTGGCTGTTCTTCAGAGAGATCGTGTTGCTCGCCAATATCTTTGGAAAGGTCGAACAGGCCGTTGCCACGAGTCGATTCGACCCATTTGTAATGGCCAATCCTGCAAGCGCGGTCGGCTCTGCGTTCCCAGTACATCTCGGTGCGCTGCGATTTCGTTTTCCCCTGCAGCACGGGCAGCATGTTGAATCCGTCGAGAATGATCTTTTCGGGTCTGTCGATTCCCGCTTCATCGAGCAGCATCGGCAGAATTTCAAGGGATGTCAAAAATGCATCCGTTTCGGTACCGGCCGGAATCTTGCGAGGATAGCGGATTATACAGGGAACACGGTTTCCCCCTTCAAACATCATTCCTTTGTGCCCTCGTAGCGGCGAATTGTCGGAACCCGATCCTCCGCCGTTATCAGAAAAGAAAATAACAATCGTATTTTCTGAAATACTGTATCGATCGAGCAAGTCCAGCATTCGTCCGATTTCTTCATCCATACACGTTAGAGAAGCCGCGTATCGTAACCGTCGACACTCTTTGGTGGCGACGAGTGCATCTTTCCCGCCGTATTTTCCTGCCCGTCCCCGCTTGACGTATTCCTCTTTCCACTGAGGATACATTTTTTTGTATTTTTCAGGTGCCTGAGCCCCGCCGCTGCGTATTTTCAGATCGAGATTCGAAGCACTGTGCGGTGCATTGAAGGGGACATACAGAAAGAACGGTTCTTCATGGTGTTGATCCAGAAAGCGAATGGCCTCTCTGGCAAACAGTGTCGTACAGTAGATTCCCCTGTCTTCAGTTGTCGGTTTATTGTTTCGGTACATCGATGGGACACCGTATCGCTCGTGAGTGTAGTAATCGATTCCGGTGTTGACAAAACCGTAGAACTCATCGAATCCGCGTGCCAACGGCAAATATCGTTTATGGATTCCCAAATCCCATTTCCCGAAAATCCCGCTGACATAGCCAGCCTGCTTGAGGTATTTTGGAATGAGCACCTCCTTGGTGTCCATTCCGCCGACACGTTCGAAAGTGGCTTCGTATTCCTTCGGCTTGTATCGATAACCATAATCGGGAGCTTCGTTACGAATCATATCATAAATGCCGTTACGTTGCGGGTAACGTCCGGTCAATAGAGAACCGCGTGAAGGCGTACAGGCCGGCCAGGTGACATAGAAGCTGGTCAACCGAATTCCTCCTGCAGCAAGACGGTCGAGATGCGGAGTTTTGATTTCGTCACTGCCAAAGCAACCCAGATCGTGATAGCCCTGATCGTCACTGACAATCAGTAGTACATTCGGCTTGCGGGGTGCTGCCCATAGCCGACCCACAGCCCCTGTTCCTGGAGTGCTCCCAATACCGATTGCCATGATTAGAAACAGGAGCGACAACAGGCGTTGTTTCAATCGTCTGTTTCGATTGGAGTTGTTTTCGATATTCATAATGAATCTCCCATTGTCATTTTGGCGAAAGTCAGATTTCTGTTTCAACTGCTTTCCAGAGTGGACCAGTCGACCAATTCGATCTTTGGTCTGAGCACTTCCCGAAATCCTGTTCGTTGACTTGTTTTGTGTCCCTTGCCACCCCGCGAAGTCACACCGTACTTGGCCTGCCCGAAAGTCAACTGCTTGCCGTTGGCGTTGATCACTCTCAGGCAGTCGCTGGGACGCCCGAGTAAAACGGCCCCGATGACCTGATCATTCTTTTCCAGTTTGATTCCCTTGACGCCCCGCCCCGGATTGGTCAACAGCGGAACATCGTCCAGCGAAAAGTGAATGATGCGTGCCTTTCTGGAAGCCAGGAACATTGTTTCATGTTCACCGATCAACTGTGCGAAAACAACGCGATCTCCTTCAGCGAGTCTGCAGTACTTGCGACCGCTTTTAGTCGAAGGTTGTCTGAAATGTGAAAAGGAAATCGAACTGACCTGGCCGAATTCCGTGGCGATCTGCAAATACGGTTCGGGAGACTCTCCTTCTGCCGGATCGTCGGGCGGAGTAAAACGTGGATCGGTGGTGATAGCTGAAACAATTTGCACGCCATCTTTCAGGCGAGCATGCTTGGATAACGGTTCGCCGTACCCGGTGGAAGCGGGAATTGATTGAACCGGTAAAGTGTAGGATGTTCCGTCACTGGCGAAGAAAACGATATGGTCAAGCGTGCTGGCGGGCAATACATCGATAACGGCATCGCCTTCCCGGGTGCGCAGTTTTTCTACAGACTGAATACGCCCGACCCGTTTAATCCAACCGTCACGTGTGACCACGACATTCGTATTTTCTTTTACGATGTAGGCCTGCGGATCGAACTCGGCAATTTCATCGGATGAACCGATCCCCGTTCGTCTTCGGTTCCCAAATTCTTCTCCGATTTCCTTCAATTCCGTACCGACCAGTTTCCACAGTTTTTTCTTTGAACCGAGAAGAGTTCGCAACCGTTTCGCTTCAGCTCTTTTTTCTTTCAGTTCTTCGATGACCCGATCGATTTCCAGTTCTGAAATGCGATACAGGGCGATTTCCAGAATGGCATCGGTTTGAATCGGATCAATCGGAAACGCTTTCATCAAACGACTGGCGGCATCAGCTTTCCCCTGCGATCGGCGTATGATTCTGATTGCCTTATCCAGACCGTTAAAAATGATCTCGAATCCTTCCAGAATGTGAATGCGTTTTTCAAGCTGCGCCAACAGAAATTCAATCCGTCTGGTGACGGTGAGAAAGCGGAATTTCAGAAACTCGTTCAGTATCTCCTGCAGGCTGAGTTGAGCTGGTACCAGGTTGTCATGCTCATCGGGAATCAGACAGGTTGCGTTGTAATTGAAATTCTGCTCCAGCGGCGTATGTTTGTAGAGATACGCCATGACCGTTTCCGCGTCGCTGGCCTGTTTTAATTCCAGGACGATCCGCATCCCCAGTTCTTCGCTGCTTTCATCGGCGACAGAGATCAACTGGGGCAGTTTTTTCGAATCGGTAATGTCTCCCAGAATTGTCATTAACGGCCCTGTTTCCACGCCGTAGGGAACCGAGGTAATTACAATATTTCTGTTCTGTTTTTTTCTTTGCAACCTGTCCGGTTTCCATTCCGCTCGCACCTTGATGGCTCCACGACCGTTTTCGTATGTTTTGCGGAGTTCTCGACGATCGGTCACAATTCGCCCGCCCAACGGGAAATCAGGCCCCTTGATGTACTTCATCAATTGGGCAACAGAAGCTTGAGGATTCTCGATCAACATCAGGCAGGCTTTGATGACTTCCCCCAGATTGTGCGGTGGGATATTTGTTGCCATACCGACAGCAATTCCCTGTGTTCCGTTGACCAGCAGATTCGGATAACGGGCCGGTAATACGGTTGCCTCTTTGCGAGACCCGTCGTATGTGTCCCGCATTTCGACAGTTTGATATCGCAACTCCGACATCAAGTGACTTGCGATAGGACTCAGGCGGGCTTCGGTGTACCGGGCAGCAGCAGCCGGGAGGCCGATAATGGAACCAAAATTCCCCTGTCCATCAACCAGTGGTTCCCTCAGCGTAAAATCCTGGGCCATCCGAACCAGCGCATCGTAGACGGAACTGTCACCATGCGGATGGTAGTTGCCTGTCGTATCACCGGTGATCTTGGCACACTTTCGCGGCTTCGCATCATGTGTCAGACGCAGGTCGTTATACATGACATACAAAATACGCCGCTGTACCGGCTTCAGTCCGTCCCGCACATCAGGCAAGGCGCGGGACTGAATGACTGAAACGGCATAATTCAGATATCGCCGTCTGGTTTCATCACTCAAGGAAACATACTGAATACGATCAGATTCCGTGATTTCACGATTACGATTCTCTGAACTGTTCTTCGACTTCGCCAACCTGCAATTCTCCGTTTTGCTATGAATTTTCCAGTAAAATTAACCCAATGCCTATCGCTTTCGAACCATTGTAACTTTTCCTCTTCGGACGATACAGGGTACAGAGAAAGTAGATAGACAGGATCGAGAAAACGGAATCACCCCTTCTGTTCAACACCGGTCATTCGCCATCGGGAACGGCGGTTGATTAAGCTTGCAAGCAGATATGGCAGACGATATAGTGACCGAGGCGTTGCGTGGAGCGTACCGTTATGTGAGGCGTGGTAACGATCTGAAATTTTGATTTCGGGTGACGTATGTGGGACGATCGGCAAATAAGTTTGCGGCAGATAAGATTGATTGTCTTGCTCTCCCTGTTCTCAATAGGGTTTGATTTGCCCGCTCTCCGCATCAGCAATCATGATAGTGACGATAAAACCGTTTACAGAGAGTTGGAAGAGTGCGAACAGAAAGAGCATTGGGTCTCCTGCGAGTTGGACAGCGCTTTGATCTGGTCCCCAATTCTCAGCCTGCCGCTTTATCGATCACCTGAAAGCGTGCAAAGGGTAAAACCTTTTGAACCGCAACGGGCTCGCTCTTGCGCTGCCGGTTCTCGTGCTCCCCCCGTTTAGAAAACTTGCTCTCTCTCCACGCTTTTGGGTGTTGCACCCGTCGGCACTTTCTGCGCGGTTTTGTTTGTTTTCTGTCCGTGCATTGCAGCTGGTGTTTTTGTCTTGCCCGTTCCAAAGATAGATGATGTCGAACGCAACGCGTTGGTCAGTATCATGGTATTTCAGCATCATCACGGTACTTTGGCAAAATGTCTGTCGAAATTTCGGCGTGATGTCAGTTGCAAATTGAAGCGGGAAGCGGGAACAACAAGAGCGGTTGGATCTGTATGGCCGGTTGGATCTGTATAGCCATAGTGAACAGGACATGATGACTGCGTGGCCTGGCCGGCCTCCTCTTTATCTGACGATATATTTTTGGTAACACTTATCTGACAACACTTTGATACAACCGGAGTAGAATAATGACAGATGCCCCCCCCAACGAAGTGGAACAGAGTGAAGTTCCACGAGGTGATTTTTCCGGCTTCAAAAAATATCTGAAGTATGACCTTGTTTCAGGGCTGCTTGTATTTCTGATCGCGTTGCCGCTTTGCTTGGGGATTTCGCTGGCTTGTGGATATCCCCCCATTGCAGGGATTTTCACTGCGATTATCGGGGCGATATTGGCAACATTTATCAGCAACTCGGAACTGACTATTAAAGGCCCGGCTGCCGGGTTGATCGTGATTGCAATCGGATGTATTGAAGACTTTGGCGGAAACGGTATGACCGAAGGTTGGGACGCGGCCGATATGACAGCCTATAAAGCTGCCTTGGCGGTTGGAGTTGCCGCCGCGATCATGCAGATCGTTATCGGATTTCTGCGGGCGGGAATTCTTGTCGAGTTCTTTCCGTTGGCAGCTGTTCACGGCATGCTTGCCGCGATTGGTGTCATCATCATTATCAAGCAGTTTCCTGTTGCTCTGGGAGTAACCGGTAAGGGAGAACCGCTTGAAATGCTCCGTGAATTTCCGCATTACATAGCCGAGGCCAACCCGGCGATCGCGGCGATCGGGATTGTCAGTATTCTGATCATGTTTGTCTGGCCGATGATTTCCTCAAAATTGGGGCCACTGAAAGTCATCCCTTCGCCGATGGCTGTGTTGATTGTCGCCATCCCGATGGGACTCACCTTCGACCTGATGCATGAACATACCTATGTTTTTCAGGGACACGAACACAAGCTGGATGAGAGCTTTCTCGTGAAAATGCCGGATCGCATTTTCGGTATGTTCGATGATATCACCACACCCGATTTTTCCGCTTTGTCTCAGGCGAAAGCCTGGCCCTGGGTCTTCATGTTTTTCATTATCGGTTCACTGGAATCCCTGCTTTCCGCCAAAGCGATCGACCTGCTCGATCCCTGGAAACGCAAGACAGATATGGATAAGGATATTATTGCAGTCGGGGTAGGCAACTTGTGTTCTGCACTGGTCGGGGGCTTGCCGATGATTTCCGAAATCGTCCGAAGCAAGGCGAACATTGACAATGGTGCCCGTACCCGTTTCGCCGACTTCTGGCACGGTATTTTCCTGTTGATTTGCGTCGCCCTGATCCCGACCTATCTGCACATGATCCCTCTGGCGGCTTTGGCAGCGATGCTTGTCTTTACCGGTTATCGTCTGGCCCATCCTTCTGAATTCCTGCATGTGTATCGCATCGGAACCGAGCAGCTTCTTATATTTGTCACGACCCTCATTGCGGTACTGGCAACGGATCTGCTTATCGGAATTGCAGTTGGGATCGTCCTGAAAATGATCATTCACATGATTAATGGAGTCTCCCTTAAATCGCTGTTCCGACCTTATATCGATGTTGAAGAGATCGATGAGAACACCAGCCTGATTATCGCCCGTGAATCGGCAGTATTCAGCAACTGGATTCCATTACGCAGACAAATTGTTCAACTCGGAATGGGGCAGCGTCGAAATGTCGTCATCGATGTTTCCGGTGTAAAGCTGGTCGATCACAGCGTGATGGAAAAGCTGGATGAAATGAAACAGGATTTTGAGCAGGAGGGATTATCATTCGAAATCCGCGGTCTTGATACGCTCAAGCCACTTTCCAAAGACCATCATGCGGCTCGCAAACAGGTCAAAAAATAGACGGAAGTCATAAAGAAACAGGAGTCGACTGTCAGTCAGGAAGGAAAAAAGCTCAGGCCGAAGCCTGAGCTTTTTTTGTTGACATCTTCATGTGACTCATCGCCGCGGGTGGGAACTCTCCGCGCCGTATTTTTTGCCTTCGTACGCTTCATAGAACTGCTTGATTGCGTTTTCCAACGCGATACCAACTTCCGGCGTCGTATTCTGCTTGCACTTCATCGCGGCGACCATGACGGCATGTGCGGCAGCCAGTTTTTTTGCATAGTCTTTTGAATCCGCTTTGATCCGCTGTGTCATAAAATACTGAGCAATAATATGTTGCGTGTTCGTTGCATGAGCCTCCTTGGTATTGATCCAGCGAACCAATTGGTTGGCCGATTGAGCATCTTTCTTGCCGGCCAGCCCATTGATGTTGGCAATCGCTTTGGCGATCGTCATTTGGTCTTCCAGCATTTCCTCGAATCGCCGCTGGTCAGCGTAGATCCCGCAAGGAACTTCACAATGAGCCAGCAGGCTTTTTGCGTTGGAAGAAATAAACAGCAGTGTCATTGCCAGGGTGAAACAGCTTAAACGTGGCATCCGGGGGCCTCCTTAAATGTTGCTTGATTGTTGAATGTCAAAGTAACAGATCTCCTGTTACGAACCTGACTCATTTGATCTCATGTTAGGGATTACAAGACGGGAAAAGCAAGGCTACACCCTTTAATGGATTTCAACCTCTTTTTTTATTATCCTGTGTTAGCACTCCCTTTTTTCGAGGAAAACAGTCAACATTGGGGGTAATGTTATACGGGAAGGGATTGAAACAGGAAATACGGTTACGGTTCCATTTGAAGGGGGAGGCCAAAATGATTGCTCAACTGATCAAAAACTACGAAGCAGGTCCTGAACTGCTTGCAGATACTGTTTCACATATGACACAAGAACAACTTGATGCCCGTCCCATTGCCGGTAAATGGTCTACAAGAGAAGTTGTCTGTCATATCGCCGATTTTGAACCGATCTACGCGGATCGCATCAAACGGGTCGTGGCAGAAGAAGTTCCAACGCTGCTGGGGGGTGACCCGGACGACTTCGCCGCCAAATTGCATTATGAAGCTCGTGATATCGACAACGAACTTCAATTGATCAGAGTGACCCGTATCCAACTCGCCTCAATTTTGAAATCGCTCGACGAAACAGAATTTGAACGGGTCGGCATGCATTCGAGAGATGGAGAATTGTCGGTCAAAACCCTTCTGGAACGTATCACCGGCCATATTCCGCATCATATCGAAACAATCGAAGTGAAAAAACGCGCTTTGGGTCTGTAGTACAGGATTCCGGTTGACATAATGAGATCGGCCATCATGCCGGTCGTTTTTCCTGCCAGGATTTCATGTGCGGTAACAGGGACAGCCCTCTTCGCGGAGTCACAACCAGACCGGGCAGACCGAGAAGCTATTATCGGGTGAATTTCAGGGCGTGACTCTGTAATTCCTCAATGAAATTCTTTACCAACGCACCGCGATGGCGATGTTTGTGCCAGATCATGGCTATTGTTCTCGTCGGTTTGATACCGCTGAGAGAACGGTAAACTCTCTTTTTGGAGGAATCAACCGCTGCTGCCATTTCCGGAATAAGAGAAATTCCGTGGTTAAGTCCAACCATTTCCTGGGCTGTCAGTAACTGGGAACTTTCGCAAGCCACACGAGGCAGGCAGTCCCGTTGTTTGCAAAAGCTGATAATCTGCTCGCCCAGGCAGTGTGTTTCGTTCAAGAGAATGAAGGCTTCCCGGGAAACATCCTTCATGGTGATACGTTTCTTTTGGACAAATGGATGTTTCGCATGCATCGCCAAAAGTAATTCTTCAGTGAATAGTGGTGTCACTTCAAAGTGCCCCTGGTCGATGGGCAACGCCAATATGCCGAGGTCAAGCTCACCTTCGAGACACCCCTTGATGGTGAACTCCGTCAGATTTTCACGGAGGATCACTTCCGCTTTCGGAAAACGGGCGGCGAATTTTTTTAACACGGCAGGCAACAGGTACGGTGCGATTGTCGGAATCGCTCCTACGGTAATTCGTCCGATATTTTCATCCCGATCATCGCTGATTTCCCGCTTTGCCACTTCCACAGAATCGAGAATGTGGCAGGCCCTTTCATAGAAGATGCGTCCGGCATCAGTCAGACGGATGCCACGATTCAGTCGCTCAATCAACTTTTGCCCCAACTCTTTTTCCAGCTTGATGATCTGCTGGGAAAGCGATGGCTGCGCAACCAGGCATTTTTCGGCAGCCCGTGTGAAGTTCCCCATTTCGACCACAGAAACGAAGTATTGCAGCTGATGAATTTCCATAGGAATAACCTATTGATGATATAGATATTAAATATTTCACTTATAGCTGGACGGGCTGTAATATTCAACACGAAACAGGAAAGAGCTGAAGGGAATTCAATTCGAATTTTCCCGTCAGCATGGTTCCGTCCTGTCGGTTGACACAGAACCGACCCGTCTCTTGTACTTGAGGAGAACAGATTGATGATGAACAAGACAACTATGCTGTTTGGAGTCACCCTGGCTGCGCTGATTACAGCAGAAGTAATGCAATCGCAGGCGGAACAGATGCCTTCCAACAGTTACGCTCCGGTAGTCGATAAAGAGACTTTCCGGCAAACCGCCAAACGAATGAGCCAGGCAAAGCCGGCCATTATGGACAGGCAGATGGATCTGCTTGAACAAAGGTACGATTTGCGTAATCGGAAGATGGATAACGTAACCATGTCGCGAGGTAAAGCCGTTCAAATGGGCGTTCGTGTCCGCTTACCCAAAGGGATTACGTGGGAAGAACTCTCGAACATGTCAGTCACGGAAATTCATGATAGAGGCCTGTGGCCCAAAGGGTTTCTGCCTTTGCCACATCCGAATCATACGGAAGGGGGAATGGTGTTTCCCAAATTCCATATCGATGAAATCAAAAAACAGGAAGGCCGCGATCTGACCCGCTTCGATCTCGATTACGATATCCCGGAGCATTTTCTGCCCGAGTTCCCTCCTGCGATCTATTTGACAACCCGTCCGGATTTGGGGGATGTCTCCAAAGGCAAGGTTGTTACGAATCAGAACTACTATGAATTGTTTAACGGGATTTTGAATCCGAAACAGCTTGAGGGTGTGCGTCTGCTGGTGACGCCTTTTGCCCAGCAACAGTTTAATCACACAAATGATCGGCGATCACTCAAACCGCACAGTGGCGTGACCTGTTTCGACTGCCACGTGAACGGACACACAAACGCGGCGACACATTTGGTGGGTGATATTCGACCACAGCAGTTCCGGCACCGCATTGATGTCCCTTCTTTGCGAGGCGTGAACATTCAACGATTATTCGGTTCACAGCGAGCATTGAAAACGGTTGAGGATTTCACTGAATTTGAACAGCGAGCCGCCTATTTTGATGGCGATCCGGTGATCGCAGCCAAAAAGGGAGTGAATGTGCTCGAACGGGCCAGCCAGGTTCATGCGATGGCGGAATTCGAAGAGATTCTTGATTTCCCACCCGCTCCCAAGCTGGATGTTTTCGGGAAATTGATTCCCGCAGAAGCGACCGAGGCCGAATTGCGAGGTGAGAAAATTTTCTTCGGCAAGGGGAAATGTTCGGTTTGTCACTCGGCTCCCTATTACACCGACAACCTGATGCACAATTTGAAAACAGAGCGATTTTTCAAACCTCAAATGGTCAATGGCAGAATGGCCAGTGCCGATGGGCCGATCAAAACTTTCCCTTTGCGGGGAATCAAGGATTCACCACCATACCTGCATGATGGTCGTTTGCTGACGTTGGCGGATACTGTCGAATTTTTCAACCTTGTTCTGGAATTAAAACTGACGGCACAGGAAAAACGGGATCTGGTTGCATTCATGCTCTGTCTGTAACCGAATTTCCGTTATCACCACAGGTATTGCCGCTTATTCGTTTCGTATTTTTTCATCACACATTCACGGAGAAAAAACATGGCTAATCAGGAATTACTCAATAAGCTGAATGATTCCCTTAACCGGGAAGTAAGCACTTTTCTCAGATACATGCTGCAGGGAGCGTTAATCAAGGGAGCGGAGTGGGAAGCCGTTCGGCAGATGTATTTGGCGGAGGTCGCCGATGAGGTCGGCCATGCCCAGTATCTGGCTTCAAAAATTGTCATGCTGGGCGGGACTCCCTCGTTGAATCCCGATTTGACACCGCCGCCAAATGACGTGAAAACAATGCTGCAGAACGATATTGCCGAAGAACAGGCAGATGTCGTTGGCTACACCGAACTCGCTGAACTCGCCGAGGCGGAAGGTCTGATTGACCTCAAAATGAAGATGGAAGAACAGGCTGCAGACGAAGCAGCGCATGCGGAAAACATGCAGCGGCTTTTGGGGTGACAGCAATTCACGTAAGGAGTCAGCAGACCGAAGATTTCCTTCGACGAGTCGGGTTGAAACTTTCGACCCGGCTTTTCTTGTGTAAGCTATCTCACTGAAGCTCCCGCTTGACCAGGTACGATCTGAGATATGAAAGTTGCACATCTCTCCGCAAATCTGATTACAGGTGCTTCCATGATAAGCCAGCCCAACGACGCCGAAAAGACGGACACACCGGAATCGGAAAACAATGCCGCCGTCACTTCGGATTCACATTCAGAACGTTACTGGAAATGGTTTGGTGTCTTTGTTCTTTGTCTGTTTTCCGCATCCGCCTTGGTCTATTCTATCGACCAGTATGTCGATCAGGAAAAAGGAGTTGAAAG
>JALTOP010000355.1:12371-13145 GCA_027000105.1 Planctomycetaceae bacterium
AAAGAGTTGGACTGAATGATCAATTCAGCGAAATGATGTCGCTGGAGGATCGCATCAAATACTGGGAAGAGGGATTTCCTTTTGAGCATGAAAACCTGATTGTTCCCATTATTGAAATCCATGCAGGAGGCCCCAATAAGGACGGAATTCCTGCACTCTCCGAACCGAAATTTGTTGAAGCGGACAAAGCAACATTTCTGAAGCCTGAAGATCGTGTTATTGGAGTGGAGATAGAGAAGAAAGCCCGAGCCTATCCGATCGCGATTCTGAACTATCATGAAATCGTCGACGATGAAATTGGCGGAACTCCGTTTGCCGTCTCGTTTTGCCCACTCTGTGATTCTGCGGTTGTATTTGATCGCCGACTCAAGGCAGGAGAGCGGGAGTTCGGGGTCTCCGGTTTGCTGTACAACAACAATGTGCTGATGTACGACCGGGGCGGAAAACCGGAAAGTCTCTTTTCGCAAATGATGACGCGAGCTATTTCAGGGAAAAACGCGAACGAAGCACTGAAAACGCTCCCTCTGGAACTGACGACCTGGAAATCGTGGCGGGGCCGACACCCTGATACAGAAGTTCTTTCACCGAACACCGGATACGCAAGAAATTACGGTGTTTCACCCTATGAAGGCTACCTGACTACACCCCGGTTGATGTTCCCGATGAAAAAAACGGATGGCCGACTTCCCGAAAAAACACCTGTTCTTGGTGTTTGGCATAACCAGACATCAATCGCGTTTCCACTTGAAAAATTCGCCGGTAAAGATGCCGAAT
>JALTOP010000356.1:0-9228 GCA_027000105.1 Planctomycetaceae bacterium
GTCCTCTTGATGCCATCAGATCCCAGAAGGCATAAGCGAAAACAAGCAGTACCAATAGAAGAACAAGCAGAATAACGAGAGAAGCCAGCAGTGGGCTTTTGTATTTCGTCGCGGCAATTTCACTCAGGGGGATCAAAAAGCCGATCGCAATGATCAAACCGGTTGCAACTCTTCTGCGCTGGTGCTGTTTCACCAATGCGTTACGCTGTTTTTCTGAAAGCTCGGGGTCATTCTGAAACCGGAGCACCATCCGATTGTGTCCGGTAAGGAGCCAACCTCCGAAAAGGATAATCGCCAGACCGACAATAAACGGAATGAATGGTTCCACGTGTTCCCCGATCAGTTTCAAAGCGACCTGTTCATCAGCCTAATCTTGTTATTGGAGATGGATGAAGGATCGGAGACCTTTCATTAGCCGCCAGACTTTTCATTCGCCGCCGTTGACAGACAGGGAAACCAGCGAGTGTTCCGGTTGTGTTTCGGTCTGTTCCTCGGCAGCAAGAACGGTATCGACCAGGAAGTAGAGGAATTGGCGGAGTGATTCCGGCTGCACATCGTCGGCGAGCAACTCGGCCCGTTCCCGCGATTTTTCAACCAGTTGTTCGGCTTGTGAAAAAATATCCAACTGTTCAAAAATCCGTTTGAGATGTTCCATGCGTTCCAGGACGCTGGTATCCCCCTTGAGAACGGAATCCAGCGTTGCGCGTTGAGTTTCGTCAGCCCCTTTGATCGCCAGGGCAAGCAGCACGGTAGGGCGCAGGGCCATGGCATCCTGCCCGGCAATTACCTTGTTCCGTACGTCGCCGCGCCAATCTTTGAGATCGTTCAGAATTTGAAATCCGACACCAAGATGTCTGCTGAAAGCAGGGATCATTTTTTCGTAGGGACGGGCATCGCCAGCGAGTCGAATTCCCGAATAGAGGGCTGCCTCGAAAGCGGGAGATGTTTTGAGAGCATAAATCTGCATCGCATCGAGTGGAGACAGTTCCAGTGAAGGATTGGCCGTCCAGGACATTTCCGCTCCCTGCCCTTCACACAATTTGATATGCGCCTGCGACATTCGATGCACAATATCGCTGACGGCGTGCGGATCGTCCTCAACCTGACATTCGGCCAACAGACGGTATCCCATTCCGATCAAATAGTCGCCGAAGTTGATCGCCATCCCCACGCCATGCCTGAGGTGCAACGTTTCTTCGCCGTAGCGGTATTGATCGTCATCCTGGATATCATCATGCACCAGCGATGCCTTGTGGAATGCTTCGATGGCAATGGCAGATTTCCTGACGGCCTCGGGAATTTCAAGAACTGTCTCCGAAGAAGGATCCAGCCTCGTTGCAGCGGCTCCCAACACCGCGTCCCAGGCGGCCAGTGTGATAAAGGGACGAAAACGCTTGCCTCCGTTGGCAAGCCAGTCTCGCGAGATCGTTTCTGTTGTCGCCAAGGGTGAGTTGCCTTGACGATCGTCACCTGTCCTGACTGCGGGGAAAAGCTGATCGAACTGCTCCTGCTCGAACAGTTTTTTCGCCTCCCGCATCAAAGGGACATATCCACTGGTGCGAGGTTCGGGAAGCGGTTCGTATTTATCCAGGACATCCCAGACCCAGGATTCATCCAGCGACGTATTTTTGCAGTCCCCCGAATGGAGAGGAACAGCATAGGAAGGAACCCCTGCGAGCAGGACCTTGTCGATCGCTTTCTCCAGCACATTCAGGCAGGCGACTCCAACAATTCCATCGACGTAACCATCGACAATAATTTTCAGAACAATCGGCGAACCTTCAGCCACCAGAACCTTGTAGCCGAGCTGTTCCGCCCTGACTTTGTAATCGGCAATCGAACAGGCTCCGCATGTTTCACAGTCGAGACCGAATTCATCGTATTCGGCCGGACAGCCCTCAGCGTGTTTCAGACAGTGGGGCAGAAGCAGCAGACGGCGTTCGAAAGGAATGGCCAACGTCTGCTGTTTCCAGAAAAAATTGCCCAACAGAACCATCGTAAAGCCGAGATATTTTTCGGGCAATCGCATCCGGGTGAGAAGGTCTCTCCCCATCGTTTCCATTTCGTTCTTGGTGATGGGACGGTTCTTATCGATTGATGCGATATACTGCTCGGCTGCCGATTTGATCTTTTCCCGCAGTTCGAGCGACTCCGGGACAACCTTCAGGTGGCTGGTGCTTTTTCGTCTGCGTTTGCGGGGTCTTTCACGTTCTTCGCTCTGCGGTTGCGGAACTCCCTCTGCAACGCTGCCCTGCTGGTCAGTCTCCGCTGGTTCTGAAGACTCCCTCGGTTGCACAGACTCCGAAGCTTGCGTTCTCAGATTGTAGTTCTGAGGGATGGTACTCAACAGATTGACTCCCCGTATTCATTCGTTTGCGGAGACAAGCAACAGATATCACTTCTCACCAGCTACTATCGATCATTCAACAACCAGATTATTGACTCCACGCCCCGATTTTTCCATGCCTGTACCTGTTAATTTAAGTAATTTATCCCTGAAAACTAAACATGGTTCCACAACAAAACCTGTGTTCCTTTGCACGCCAGGATTCCAGGATCGGCAAACCAATGAGCGAATCAGGGAAATCCCCAGCACGGCTGGTCTGTCCTGACCGCCCTATCCAAAAGAAATTTTCAAAAGTTCTCGCGCCGTTCGTAAACTTTAACCGTTAGTAGTACAGACCATTTGGCGTCTCGGGTGTTTTCTTCCAGACATCAATTCTCCTGGACATCAAACATACGCGAATCGGCCATAAATAGCGACTGTACCGGCAAAAGCACGTTCAATGCAAATCAAAAACGATCCTGCATGCCCCCCATCCACTCAACAGGGGCAAGAGAGGATGGAATATAACGATCAGAGAAGAAAACAGGCAGTTTGGAGAAAAAACGCTTCGCCGCCAGAATCGCGACCGGGAAGCGATTATCGGACAGATTCGCAACATGACAGCACGAATCGGCTTTGTCCCAGCAGCCGCTTTTATTCGTTTTTATTCCAGCAGCCACGAAAAGAGACCCCGGGCGATGTGCATGCGGTTTTCCGCCTGGTCGAAAACGATGCTTTGCGGGCCATCCATGATTTCATCGGTCACTTCGAGCCCCCGTTTGGCGGGCAGGCAGTGCATGAATTTCACGCCTTGCGGGGCGGCTGCCAGCAGTTTCGCGTTGATCTGGTACGCTGCAAAAATTTTCTTTCGCTTCTCCGTTTCCGATTCCTGCCCCATGCTTGCCCAGACATCGGCATAAACGGCATCGGCCTGTTTGACCGCTTTGATCGGATCAGGTTCCGTTACAAGCGAAGCACCGGGAACGCGCTGGCGGATTTTATCGAAAAAGGATGATTCAATTTGATACCCATCCGGGGCACTGAGTACAAAATTGACTCCCATATCCGCACAACAGATCGCCAATGATTTCGCGACGTTGTTCCCATCTCCCAAATAGACCATCGTTTTCCCCGAAAGATCCCCCGTCGCTTCCTGCAAGGTGAGCAGATCGGTCAACGCCTGACACGGATGGAAATCGTCAGAAAGGCCGTTGATTACCGGGCAACTGGAAACGGCGGCGAAGTCTTCAATAAGCTGATGTGAAAATGTTCGCAAGACGACGACATCGGCAAATCGACTGGTCACTCGAGCGACATCAGCAAGCGATTCCCGACCGTGCAGGCCGGCTTCTTTTTCGGTCATGAACAGTCCAGCCCCGCCCAGATGAACCATCGCGGCTTCGAAACTGACACGGGTTCGCAGCGAAGGCTTTTCATAAATTTGCAGTAGAACCCGACCGGGCAACGTCGGTTTCAGTTGGCGTTGTTTCCATTCCGATTTCAGCGAGGCGGAAAGTTCGATAATTTCCGCTGTTTGAGTCGGCGTGATATCGAATAGTGAGAGTAGATGTTTCATGAACCAGATCTCGAAAAAGAAACAGTGACCTCCTGCAATACAAACAGGCCGGCAGAAAGGCCGGCCTGAGAAAATCTCATCCTGTTTTTCACGGAACTGACAGACCGCGACTACTATCGCAAGCCCGAACCATATCGCAAGCTCGAACCAGCAATTCCGCAAAGAGTCATTATGCACTATTTCAGTTCTGCTGTGCAAGCGAACGGAGTTCTTCGATCAATATGGCGGCTCCCTCATCAACCTGCTCAGCGGTAACGTTCAATGCAGGCAACAGGCGCACAACAGTATCGTGAGTCGCATTCAGTAGTACCCCACGTTCCATGCATTTGCCGACAATCGGCGTGGCGGGAACGGTGAGATCGATCCCGATCATCATCCCTGCAATGCGGAGTTCCTTTATAATCGGCAATTCTTCCAACAGCGGTTCAAAATGCTGGGCGAATCGTTGAGACATCGCGCTGGAATGTTCAAGTAGATTCTCCTGTTCAATCGTTTGGACAGTCGCGACACCGGCTGACATCGCCAACGGATTTCCACCAAATGTACTGGCGTGCATTCCGGGTCGCAGGCTGGGAGCGATTTCATCCTTAGCGACAATCGCCCCGCAGGCAACTCCGCCAGCCACTCCCTTGGCGAGTGTCATTATATCCGGCTGCACTCCAAAATGTTGATAGCCGAACCACGTTCCCAAACGCCCCATACCGGTTTGTACTTCATCGAAAATAAGAACCAGATCATGTTCGTCGGCCAGGTCTCGCAGTCCCTGCAGGAAACCTTCATCGGGTCTGTTGACGCCTCCTTCCCCCTGCACCGGTTCGATCAGAATGCCACACGTTTCGTCATCGATCAAATCCCGCACCGCCTGCAAATCGTTATGCGGGGCATATTGAAAGCCAGCCATCAACGGCCCTAATCCCTGATGATACTTCGGTTGCGCGGTCGCGGTCACAGCTGCAAAAGTTCGTCCATGAAAACCATTCTGGAAGGTGATGATCTTGTATTTCTGTTCCGGCGTATGCAATCGCGCCAGTTTGATGGCTCCTTCAATCGCCTCAGCTCCACTGTTACAGAAGAATGCTTTGCCGAACGATCGCGAACAGATCGCCTCGGCAAACTCGCCCTGCGATTCGATGTACCACGTATTGGGGACATGAATCAGTTGAGCCGCCTGTTGCTGAATCGCTTCGACCACTTTGGGCGGCGAATATCCCAGAATGTTACACCCCCAGCCGGGAAACAGATCGAGATACCGCTTCCCCTCGGCATCCCAAACATACGAACCTTCTCCCCGCACCAGGCAAATCGGGTAACGTCCGTAATTCGGGATCACGTATTGATCAAACAGCGAAATGGTTTCCTGGCTCGAACGGGTCGTGCTTGTCATTGTGAACGGGTCCGTTTAATAGGTGTTAGGGATTGGGCGTTAGGCGTTAGTGTTTTCTCGCAGAGAATCTGTGCAAAACAGTTTCAATGTGAGTTTTTTCTCCGCACGCTCTGTGGTTAATTCAATTTTCCTGCTTGGTTTCGGCCTGGCTGTCATGTGACACCATTACGGATATTGCAAAACATACGAAGTTACAAAACAATTTCGGTGCCGATTCCCTGATCAGAATAGATTTCCAGCATCAGGGAGTGCGGGATTCTTGCATCAACCAGATGCACTTTTTTGACTCCTGCCTCCAGGGCTTCCAGCGCGGCTTCCACTTTCGGAACCATGCCAGTGTCGATAATTCCTTCCTCGATCAATTCCCGGCAGCGATCCGCTTTCAGGTGAGATTGCAAGGTTGTCGGATCATCCTTGTCGAGAAAAATTCCGGGAACATCGCTGACGAAGACCAGTTTTTCTGCATGAATCAATCGGGCAACGGCTGCCGCCGCAGTGTCTGCGTTGACATTCAACTTCCGGTTATCTTCATCCAACGCAATCGAGGGAAGCACCGGAATCGAATGGCTTCTGCATGTGGCAAGAATCACTTCCCGGTTGATCCCGACGATCTGCCCGACACGGCCCATATCGATCGGTTCGCCGCTGGCATCGTTCATCATCAGCTTTTCACCTTTTAACACCGGCTGTGTCAAATGGTTCAAGCCGACGGCGTTTCCCCCCTGACTGCGAATTTCCCCGACAAGCTGTTCGCAGATGTTACCAGCGAGCACCTCGGCAGCGATCTCCAGTATTTTATCATCGGTGTAGCGTCTTCCCCGTACGAAACGTGGTTCGATTCCGGCTTCAGCCACGGCGGCGTTAATCGCCTTCCCGCCGCCATGCACAAGAATCGGAAACATCCCAACCGATTCCATGAAGATGACATCCATCAAAAAAGAACGGACCGAATCCTCCTGTTCCAGCGCGCTGCCGCCCAGTTTGATGACGACATGTTTATCACGAAATTGCTGAATCCAACCGAGGGCCTCCAGTAATGTTTTCGCTTTGCGAACCGCTTCTTCGTGTCCTAACGGAATGTTCATATTTTCGACGATGCCTGACATGATTCCCCGACTGCTGCAAATTGTAATAACCACATCTTTTTGAAAAGATGTCCATTGATTTTATACATATTTTCAAAAATTTTCACTGTCGCGAACCATTACGACCGGAATCGGTGGAACCTTCCCGCAAACTGGCAAAAAAACCGGCAGTGATTACCTGACTTATTGAAATTAGGGTTCGGAATCGGCCGGCTCAAGAACGATACAATAAGGGAGTCGCCGCTTTTGCTGCGATCGGATTGTACCGGTTGTAACAGAACAGATTATCGACCATCGACGAACGATAGATGAAAGCGACAGCAATGCAAGGATTGCATGTTCCGGGACGGAATCGAGTAGACATGGACAACAGACGATTTAAGACATCACAGATTTGCTGGAAACCGGAAAATTATGCACTCACACACTTCTCTCCAACACTTAATCAAAAAAGCTGAGGAAATTGGACAGCGCAAGGAAAAGAAAGACGTTCGCCCCGATTGGCTGACTCGGTTCATTCAAAATACTGCCGAGCTGTTTGAACCTGCTACCGATGCTGCCCGTGTCGGTTATGATTGCCGATACGAAATCGATCAGTGGAGCGTTATGTTCTACCTGGGGGATGCCGAAATATTCGGCGGAATGCACGATGGCAAACGAGCCCGCATCGCTTTTGATTTCGATCTGAATGAATTGCTCAATCGGTTTGACGTGGTCGATTCGCTCCGTTACCGGGCACTGCCCAAAGATCCGCTGCAGATTTCACCTCGGGAATGCACACTGATAGAAATCAGCGGGATACTCAAACAGGAAGAAGAAACGGTTCAGCAATTAACTGTGGGTATCCTTTCGCACCCTCCACTGGAAGCAGGCCCCGGAGTTCGCATTCTCCCCAATGGTGAAATCGAACCGGTCTAACCCGCATTTCTCACCATGCGGTTTCAGGGATTGAATTTGGCTGCTTCGGGAGTAAGGATGGTCTGTTGGATCGGTTTTGCAATGGAAGACAGTCGGATTTACCGGCTGGGGCCGATTTCGAGGTCTTGGGGGCGAACTCATGACAGACCGCTCCCACTGAGCTCGGCTCCAGGGTGTGATTCGGATTGCCAGAAGTTTCAGATTGGTTGCGGCGGCGGAAGATTCATGTGCAGGTGGCGCAAAATTGTTGCGAAGATCCGCTGCAAGGGGTGGGCAGTCGACAGTCTGACCCAGATGTGGCGAAAGGTGACCCTGACCTGGGCACCGATTTTCAACACCTGCGTGCGGATCGTCTCCGCCTGAGCCGACCCGAGTTCCGTCCCGTTCAATTCGAAGGTTCGCGATAGTCTCGAAAACAGTTGGCAAAGGAACTGATCATTCCCAGTCGCTGTTCCAGTTCTCGAAGCAGCAATCTTCCGCCATCCGATGAGATCGGCTCGGCTGAGAAATCGCCTTTGACGCGTCGAGAAAAATGAGACTGGAAAAGAGTCCGTTGTTTGTTACAGTGTGTCATGACGAAACGGTCCGTTTGAAGGTGCGAAAGTGTTGTCTACTAAATCACTTACGTAAATAACGACCGTTTCGTTTAATCTTTTTGTGAGAAATCCGGGTTAGCCCGTGTGGTCCTGCTGAAAGCTGTTCTGGATCCACCCCCCGCCCAGTACCCTGTTTCCTTCATAGCAGACAACAGCCTGACCGGGGGCGACGCCAAACTGTGGTTCATCGAAATAGATCCGAAACTGATTTTCTTCGAGGCGTTCAACCTCACACGCTGCGGGTTTCGCCTGATATCTGATTTGGGCCTGACAGCGGAATCGTGACTTTACCTCGCACAGCCAGTTTGCATCGGTAGCGGTTAATCCTG
This sequence comes from Planctomycetaceae bacterium, assembly GCA_027000105.1. GTDB lineage: Bacteria > Planctomycetota > Planctomycetia > Planctomycetales > Planctomycetaceae > Rubinisphaera. The sequence goes on from JALTOP010000356.1 coordinate 8,215, forward strand.
TCCGTCCCAACTGTTCGTAAGTACCCAAAACCACCTGCTTTGTTTGAGGCCTGATTTCAAGTACAAAGCGTGGTTCGCCGAAAGCAATTCCGAGACCTCGTCGTTGTCCGATCGTAAATCGTTCGTAGCCGGCGTGTTTCCCCAATGTCTTTCCTTCGGTATCGACAAACTCTCCTTCAGTCTCCTGCTTTCCCACATAACGATTCACGAAGCCTGCGTAATCATTATCAGGAATGAAACAGATTTCCTGACTATCTTTTTTATCTGCTGTTTGCAAATTCGTTTTACGGGCCAAATGGCGAATTTCCTTCTTGGTGTATCCCCCTACCGGAAACAGAATATGCTTCAATAAAGAGGGTTCGATACCAAACAGAACATAAGATTGGTCTTTCGTCAGGTCAATTCCACGTTGAAGCGAATAATTGTTCCCGCCTTGTGGGAGAATCTGCGCATAATGCCCGGAGGCGATTTTTTCTGCCCCGACTTGTTGGGCGAACTCCCAGAGTTTGCCGAATTTCAACCAGTTGTTGCATTGCACACAGGGGTTGGGTGTTCTCCCGGCCAAATACTCATCTACGAAGTAATCCTTGATTCTCCCGAAAGCGTCTTCAAAATTCAGGGCATGAAAAGGGATATCGAGTTCATCCGCCACACGGCGGGCATCGGCTGCATCAGAAGCACTGCAGCATCCCTGCTTGTGTGTTTTCATATTAACGACAGGAAGAACATTCGGGTTGTCGAGTTGACAGACCTCCCCTGTTGCGCCGGGGTCTATTGCTCCGGATCGCATGAACAACCCGATAACTTCATATCCCTGCTGACGGAGCAGATACGCGGCTGCGGAACTGTCCACTCCTCCGCTCATCGCCAGTACAACACGTTCGGCCATTTTTTCAGATTAAACTTTCAGGATTACGCTGCTGGGCAGTTGCCAACGGTAGCCAGTGGAATGCCAGGTACGACGGGTTTGTTCTGACCGCCGTTACCAAAACGAAATTTTCAAAAATTGTGCGT
>JALTOP010000356.1:9238-13130 GCA_027000105.1 Planctomycetaceae bacterium
ACCGTAAGTTGTTCAAAACTCGATACCTTCCGGTTTCGACGGTTGGTGGAGCGAATTGGCACCAGTTCCAGAAACTGTTGCATACTTCTGCGGCTGAGTCACGCTTGCCAGGTTCACAATCCGAATGATCCAGTCAGGCTGGAGCCTGTTCGATGGTTCGCTGCACCACAGACCACAAAGACAGGGACACTATAAGATCCCCCTCGCGAAGATTCCATAAAAAAAGCGACCAGTCAGACTGATCGCTTCTTCATCTTCGTGATCTCAACGAGTTGGGATCAACTACTTCTTTTTCTTGGCTGCCTTCTTCTTTGCAGTTTTCTTGGCAACTTTTTTCTTCACGGTCTTCTTGGCAGTTTTCTTGGCTGCCTTTTTCTTTACCGTCTTCTTGGCAGTTTTTTTGGCTGCCTTCTTCTTCACGGTTTTCTTGGCAGTTTTTTTGGCTGCCTTCTTCTTCACAGTCTTCTTGGCAGTTTTCTTGGCTGCCTTCTTCTTCACGGTCTTCTTCGCTGCTTTTTTAGCTGCCTTTTTCTTGGCCACTGTAACTCCTCCTCAGAGTACAAGGGTGGATGGTTTCCGCTGCTTACCGGGCAAACCTAAAACGTTGGAAAACCGACCCACGAATTTGAATCCATTCCAGGTAAGTCTCCTCTGACGAACCTGAACGCCCTTATGATGAAATAAAGTTACGTCGAATCTCCCAGGAAGACCTGAAACGACTTACGTCAATCTCCGACACACTCATTCCTTACCACATAAGGACTTACATAAATCTGCATCAATTTAAGCTTTACACAAAATAACGCAAGAGTATTTTGCAACTTTTTTTACTCCGAACCTTCCTGATGCCCAAATTCGTTCTTCCGTATCGCAAGGGAAGAACATCTTTGGAGAAAAATTTCTTGTGATGATTTACCACAGCTTCTCCCCAATAGTCGCTGCAGTGGACCCGAGACGATTCCTGATTTGCGTCTCTGATGCTGCAGGTTCGCTTCTACTCCATCGCAGAGATTCAACGAAACGGTTAGAGGTTCTTGCTACGTCAGGCAAGCCGTTCTGTTGTTCGGTCGAAATAGACAAGGTGCCCGAAACACTACGATTATAGTATTTTCGATTATTCGATGATCGCGAACGGGATTGAGCGTGCTTCCCCCGATAAAAAAAACAACACAGCGAAATCGATCTTGATTAAAAAAACAGGTCACGTCGATGGCGGTTGTGTCGGTAAAAAACAAGGCCGATTCATCCGCTCTTCGAAACAGAATGTTTATGCGAGTCTCTGTAACAATCTCAATGCAGGTGGCGAAAGATCAAGCGGGCAGGCGGAGTGAGAGCACGCGATTTCCCGTCAAAAAAATTTTTGAATTCTTTTTAATTTTTTTCATCTTTCCGTTACTTTTTTCTCTCAATGTAAAAAATACATCTTTTTTTCAGAGACTGCTGTTTCCAAAAAGACTTCACAGAATCCGACCTGGGAGATAACTTCCACACTCCTGTCACCTTTCATTTCTCCTGTCATGTCTCGAACTGTGTCAAAGACTTCAATCGCTCCCCAGACCGATCTTGCAATAAGTTCAGTTTCAAACGATCTGGACAGCGTTCGAAATGCGCAATCACCAACACCAACATCGAATCTTTTCTTTCGAATTTTTCACGCTGGCGGATCGTTCCGGGAGGTTCTCTTCCCACCTGTGTTCCCAATCATTCTGTTTCTGATTTTTCATTCCACAATCGGGTGCGTTTCCCTGAGCAGTCAGGGAGTGACAATACACTTCTCTCAACCTGAAAAAGAACAGAGTTCGAATGTTCTGCACAAGGGAAATCAGAAACGCGATCAGGAAGAAATCATGGAGACGGACGAATCGAAGCCGCCTCACAAAATGGATGAAACAAAGGGAGTCGATCCTCCGTCTGGCAGCGAGCCATTTTCGATTCTTGCACGCAAGCTGAGCATCGATCATTGGCGTTCAATGCCGATCTGGCCCGCGCCGGTTGACGGCGTGGAGGAAGTTCTTTCGCTTCAAACAAAACCCCGTTTCCGCTGGGAACACCAGGAATTCATGAACCTGCCGGAAGAAGTTGCCCAGGTTTCCCCGGAAACCGGTTCCGAAAAAAGCGGGGCTGAAAAAAATCAATCAGACAACCAAACGCTCGAAAAGATTGAACCATTCAGGAAAAAACAGCCTCATCTTGTTACCCGGCTGGAACAGGTCGCCCGGCTGGACAAGCTGAGCGGATGGAATGCGACAATACTTCTCGCACGTGAAGCACCGGAACGGATTACAGGTACTCATCTGGATCGTCTGGAAGAACTTTCCCTGAAAAACATATCCTACGATGTTGCTTCAGGCGTTCGTGCGGTTCATCGAATGAACGTGGATTCGCAGGACGATTCTGCCGGGAAGGTAAAAACGGTCAGTCCTTCCATGCGGGCAGCTGCAGCCGAAGCCTGGTGTTTTGCGTTGTCCCATCAACCGGAAGAGCCTGCAGATAACTACCTGAAAGCAGGTTTGGCGTTACAGAAAGATACGATTGATGATTCTGTCCGTGCCGAGTTGATACGGGGGATCGCCCGGGAAATCAGACCTCGATTGATTCCGTCGCTCAATCATCAGATTTTGGAAGCGGAATCGCAGCAGCAAAAAGTTTCCTCATTGACACTGTCTGCATTGGATGCCTGCATCTGCTACGCAATCCATCATCCTCAAACAGTCAGCAGCGATCAATCATTGGAGTTGGCATCCGTCATTACGGTTGAGCCGGAACAACTGGATCCGCTGAAAATATGGCCGGAAAATATCTGGGATCTGCGTTGGCATCAGGATGCTCAGGTTGTGAACCGTTTCGGTTTGTGGCTGGCTTTAACGAAGCATCCGATTGCACAAGGTTTTTTAACGGGAAGATTAAACCACCTGGAACAATCGGTGCAGTACCACGCCATACGGAATTTGGGACTTCTCCAAACCGAGGCGGCACTGAAAGCATTACGAAACGTTGTAGAAAAAAAGCCGGGGATGTCCCGTGCCGTCGCCTTGATGGCAATCGGGGTTCAGGATGAGAAGTTGATCTACCGCTATCGTCACGATGAAGCAGCTGTTGTGCGTCAGGCGATCGCCCAATTTGCTGGCCGACATCCATCAGCAGAGGCTGTCAAAACTCTGCAGGAATTGGTCAACGACGACAATCTTGAAATCCAGCAGGCTGCCGTGCAAGCTGTTGCCGAGTGGTCGAATGAAGAAGCGTTTCCTGTTTTATCCCGCGCCTTCGTCTCAGGAGCCGTTCCCACGAGAAACAGAGCTCGAAAACGGTTGGAGCAACGTTTCGGTCTTGTGATCACCGCCATTCAGGATGACCAGAACGATCGTCAGGAGATTCTTGAGACGATCAGTCAAAAGTTCCATCTTGCCCCCAACGTCAATGACCTGTTCGAAGATCCCCCGCTTCGGAAATCCAAAACTGGAACGGCGGAGTCGCCGCTTCATGAGCGTATTCACGAACTCCTGTCCCAATTGGAACAGGAGAGTGTCACCTCAGCCGCTGGAGATCGACATTCGCGGGAAATCGTCGAACTTTACGAAAAGGCTCCCCGGGCCTTCGATGAGTTTCTGAATCAACAGGGAGTGGAACCATTGGAGCGGATTCTGGAACAGTTGGACTCGTTCGGAATTCCCGATGCCGAAAAAATGGTTCAACTGAAAAATGGTTCTTTGCTGCAGCGACGTCGTTGCGCCCGTTATTTTGCCGAACAGGCAAAAACGCAAACGTTGGCAGCCTGGGAACTGCATCTCATCGCAGAACGATTGAAACAGGAGCAGGATTTGCAAGTTTGCCGCGATCTCATGATGACAATCGATGGCGATACCACACAGCAAGCCCGTGTCGTGGCTCAAGT
>JALTOP010000357.1 GCA_027000105.1 Planctomycetaceae bacterium
CCTTCGAAGGTTGCTTTTGTTGCTTTTAAATAGTTCAAAGCTGTTTCTTCTTTTACCTGGAAAGTAATATGGTCTGCATTTAAACGGAGTGCTTTTAAGCGTTCACTGATCCAGCCTAAAAACTCAGGATCAACCAGCGTGCTACTGGATATTTTAATAAACAGTCGGGTTTCTTCTTTCTTTTTCAGTTTATCGGCAAAGTTCTTCCGGAATTTTTTGATCTTGGGGCTGATCACCATCTGGCAGTATCCCTGATCGGGATTCAGGGCATAATAATTCTGATGATATTCTTCAGCCGGATAGAACCCGGTATATTCTGTGATTTCTGTTACGATCGGCTTGTCGAATGCTCCTGAATCGTCCAACTGTTTTTTGTATTCGGTGGCGATCCGCTTCTGTTCCTCGTTGTGGTAGAATATGACCGAGCGATATTGTGGGCCGATATCTGCCCCCTGCTGATTGAGCGTGGTCGGATCGTGCGTTTTCCAGAATATCTCAAGCAAATCCGCATAGGATACCCTGGCCGGATCGTAGGTGATCTGCACAACTTCCGCATGCCCCGTCTTGCCGCTGCCGACAATTGAGTAGACCGCTGTTTCTTTTGAACCGCCTGCGTACCCGGAGACAACCGATTGAACTCCTTCGACGTCCTGATAGATTGCCTCGGTACACCAGAAACAGCCCCCACCGAATGTCGCTTTCTCCAGCCTGTCAGATTCGCTCATCCCGGTTTCCTTTATTTCTGATGCGGGTATTTCGGGCACATATGGTGTGAGATCGGTTTCCAATTCAGGGTTGTTTGAACAGCCCCCCATCGTCAGGACGGAAACGGCCATACTCCAGACAAATAGCCCCAACGTAGGGGCGATCCCGAATAAAGAACGTGGCGATAGCGCCAATTGTTTCGGCTTCTCATTCATTTGAATCACTTTTGGTCGATCTGTTTTGTTGTTTTGTTAGATCAGTCCGCTACGCTGATATTATAGCAGTTGCATGGCGAAAACGTGAAGCCTTTTTCGGGAGAGCCATACCGGTTCGCACGGGCATCAATGCCGGCTTACGCTGGAGTCCGGTTTCAGTCACGACCTCGAAAGGAGTTTCTGAAGTTCGCGGGTGAGATAGCTTTCAACATCCCGGGCAAGTTCCTGAGATTTCGCATACTGTGCCGTTTCAATTGCCTGGTCGATGCTGATACTGCGGATCACTTCCTTGATTTCCGGAATGGCGTGCGGGCTGACGCTGATCTGCCTGATCCCCAAACCGATCAGCAGAGGAACGTATTTCGGGTCGGAACTCATCTGGCCACAAACTGAAACGGGGATATCATGTTTCTGCCCGGCTTCTACAACCATTTCGATCATGCGAAGGATGGAGGGATCAGCCGCGCTGTGATACTTGGCGACTTCAGGATCGGATCGATCAGCCGCCAGGGTATACTGAATCAAATCGTTTGTTCCGATCGAGAAGAAATCGACTTCCCGGGCAAATTCTTCGGCCATGATAACCGTTGCTGGCACTTCGACCATAATTCCAAGCAGAACATCCCTGTTACAGGGGATTCCCTGTTCGTCAAGATCTTCGATCACTTCGCGAACAGCCATGCGTGCTCGGCGAAATTCGAGCAAAGAAGAAACCAGCGGAAACATGATCCCCACTTGCACACCGACCGCAGCCCTTAAAATTGCCCGCAGTTGTGTCTTGAAAATATCAAGATGATTTAGAGAGAGGCGGATACTGCGCAACCCCAAGGCTGGGTTGCTTTCCTCATCATATTGGTGGGACATCCAGCCGGGGATTTTATCTGCTCCAAGATCCAGGGTACGGATGATCGTCAGTTGTTCCGGAAAAGCCTGAATGACCTGCCGATACGCTTCGTAATGATCTTCCTCACTCGGAGTATTCCTTCGTCCAAGATAAAGAAATTCGGTGCGATACAGTCCGATGCCGTCGGCTCCCCGATGCTGGCACTGTTCAGCTTCCTGCGGAAATTCGATGTTGCCGAGCACCTTGATACGCACTCCATCAGTGGTTTCCGCTGCCAGTTCGTTCATTGATTCCAAACGATGCAGCGTACTCTGATGGCGTTCGCGGGAAGCATTGAACCGGCTGAGAGTCTCGTCATCGGGTTCAAGACAGAACTCACCTGTTGTTCCATCGAGCAGGACAGTTTCCCCGCCGGAAACATCTGCCAGAAATGGCCCCAAGCCGACAACCGCGGGAATTTCCAGTGCCGCCGCCAAAATGGCTGTATGAGAAGTTCTTCCGCCGATCTCCGTTGCGAAACCGAGAACAAATTCCCGGTTCAGGCCGGCTGTTTCGCTTGGCGTTAAATTGTGGGCAAGAACAACAACCGGTTCCGTCAGATCAGCCAGGGATTCGCGTTGTTCTCCCAGCAGATGACGCAATATCCTTTTTTCGAGGTCGTAGATATCAACCGCCCGTTCCGCGAAATACGCATTTCCCAATTCCTGGAACTGCTTGGCATATTTTCGTAGCGTTCGGCTGGAAGCGAATTCCGGCGAATAGCAGCGATCCTGAATGAGAGTTTCGATCTCGGCGATCAATTTCGGATCCTGCGCCATTTGAAGATGCGCACTGAAAATAGCGCCGTACAAAACGCCAATTTCCTCATTCGCCAGCCGTTCGTTTTCTGCAATTTCTTCCAAAACATGTTGCAACGCCTGACGAAATCGCTCCAATTCCTGTTGAATCTGCTTGCGCGAGATGAACCGCTGAGGGATCCGAAAATCCTCACTACCAACAACGAGCGCCTCCCCAATAGCAACGCCGGGAGAGACTCCAATTCCGTTTCGATTTATCATTTTGTCAATCGAATCTATCTCAATACCTGGGACAGACTTTTCAGTCCGGGACGACGGCTCAGAACTTTCAATCTTTCTTGAACATTGGGTTGTTACGATCACCACGAGAAAGCAGATAGGCCATCAAATCGAGAACTTCCTGTTCAGTCAACGTATTGAGAAGGCCGTTGGGCATCATCGATGATTTAGAGGGAACCATTTCCTCAATATCATTGCGATTCACATTTACCATCGCGTTCGGATCAAGCATGTTGGTATTCACGCGGAAGGTATCTCCGGAAAGATTGACGATCCGCCCGGTCACAACCTTCCCGTCGACAGTAATAATCTGGACGGCTTCGTATTGATCGCTGATCTGCTTGCTCGGCAGAACAATCGATTCAAGAATATCCCGTTTACTGAATCGTCCCGCCAGTGATGTCAAATCGGGGCCAATCGCTCCCCCCTGACCATCGAAACGATGACAGGCAAAACAGTTTGCCACCCCAAACATTTTCCGACCGTTGTCGTAATCACGATTTTTCAGTTTTTTCTCCAATAGGGGAACAAGATGCTCCATCGTCCAATCCTTGATTTGAGGCCGTGGTTTGGCCACAAAAGGAGTTCCAGAGGTTGCAGGCTTCGCTTCGAGGATCGGTTTCAAGGCAACCTTTTCTTCCGGTGTCAAACGGGCCAGGGCATCCTTGCGGATGTTCTGCACAAACAGGGAGAAACTCGCTCCCCCGCGGTAACCGGCCGCTCGCGTGAACCAGGAAAAATAGGTTTTTCGCAATTCGGGTGTCCATCCCGTTTCAAGGAGCCGAAGCGATTTCGCGTAATCGATCTGTTCTTCCTGAGTGGGGGCCTCTTTTAACAAAGCGACGATTTTTGCCGCCGCGGTCGGTGCCTGCAGATAAACCAGCATCTGGGCCAGTTCCGAATTCAACGAAGTCGCCTTGGCAGGGAGCAACGGTGAAAACTTTTTGATAAGCTCTTCCCGTGTTTGCAAATCGGGTGGTCCGAAGCGATCGAAACAGATGGTGTAAACACGCATCATGGCCAGTTTTTGCGGCACGGTAAGCGATTTCCAATCAAGACGATCCAGTGATTTCAATATCGCCCGTTGATCGGGATCGTTGCCCGCGTTTTTGGGCAGATTGTTCCAATCAGGAACAGGCGTGTCGATGTTTTCTCCTTTTCCCATCACTTCCCGCTGTTTGTTTCGGGCCAGCGCCATCAAGGACAGAAGTGATGTCCAGGGATCGGTCGCCGCAATTGCTTTGTCGCGCCACTCACTCTCGTGGCGATGTTCTATCGCAATTCGGGCAGCGAACCTGATGAAGCGGTCTTCGTGCTTCAGGTAAGGCCACGCTTTTTCGACAGCATCAGGATGATCGCCCAAGTGCAGCTTTTCCAATTCACGGCGCGTCTGCCGCAAGTTTCGGAACGGGTCAGCCACCGGCCGGGCAGGATCGGTCGATTCCTTCCCCTGATACGTCACACGGTACAAGCCGGATTGCACCTTTCGCCCCCCAATCGTGAAATACATCGCCTGATCGAGCGGATTGATGACGATGTCTGTCAACGGCAGTGGCGTGCCGGTGATAAATTCTTCTGCAACGGCGGCGTAAGTGGCACCTTTCGGTTTCAAATGGACGGCATAAAGTTTTCCGTAACTCCAATCGCAAATGAAGAATGCGTTCTGGTACCTGGCGGGGAATTTCGCACCATAGCCAAAGGTGACACCGGTCGGCGAACCGGGGCCGATGTTGATGACAGCCGGCAAGCTATCTTCGTAATAGGCAGGCCATTTTCCGCCGCCATTGCGCCAACCGAACTCAGAACCGGAAACAACGTGATTAACACGGGTCGGACGATACCAGGGCGTGTTGATATCCCACTCCATATCGGCATCGTAGGTAAACATTTCGCCTTCCCGGTTCAAAGCGGCATCGTATTGATTGCGGAATCCGGTTGAAACGAGTTCCCACTCTTTTCCTTCAGGATCGATCCTGCAAATATAACCGCCCGGTGCAGGAACTCCTTTCATGAAACCCCTGCCGTAAACACGTGGCAGCAGCAGATCTTCATCCCATTTTTGCGGAACGCGGGAGGTCGCGATGGTTGTCAATTCGGTGCGGTCGCCACAAACGACGTACAATCCCTTCCCGTCCTGTGTGAGAAGCACCGCGTGCGGGCCATGTTCGCCGGTTCCAATCAATGGACGGAGAAGTTTGACGGTATCGAGTTGGTCATCGTTATCGGTATCGAGAACACGATACAGACCGCCTTCATAATTTTTCGCCTTGTTGACCGAAACATAAAGCGAATCAAATGCCCAGAGAAGCCCCTGAGCCTCGCCGATATCCACATTGATCTTTTCAATTTTGGTCGGTTCCGGACATTTAATTGGCGAGGGAGTCACACGATAAAGGCCGCCGTACTGGTCGCAAACAATGAGTCGTCCTTTCGGATCGACACACATGGAAACCCAGGAACCCTGTTTCTGTTTCGGCACCGAATAAAGCAGTTCAACCTTGAAGTCTTTTGCGATCTTCATCGCGCTGATTGGCGTTGCCTGCGGCTCAATTTTTTTGGGAGCCGCTTTTGCCACATCGGCCTTCTTTTTTTCGAAATGTTTGATGCGAATATTGCGGAATTGTGCCTTCATCGCAGGGCCACGATGCACCTGGAAGGCGATCAATCCTTCCAATTCGCGTTCCGATTTCTGATTATCGATGAATTCGATGGTAGTCACGCCATCCACTTTGTGAATCTGCCTGTTTCCCCGACAGATGATTGTCATCGAATGCCATTTTGAAAGATCTTTCGGATCAACGGGAACATCCAATTTCTCTATCTTCTTTTTACCATTTTCCATCGCGGTCACTTTTTGCCCACGTTGCGCGAGAATGCCACGCCCCCGTTCATCGTATAACATTCCCGTATAGGGTGGATTGGGGTGGATATCTGCCTGATAACCGCCAACCGACCATTTCCCGACCTTCTCCATTCGTTTACTGCGATACTGGACACCGGAATTGTTCTTTCCCTCCAGACGGAATTCCAGTCGCAATTCGAAATCGCTCGCCACACCTTTCCAGATAAGAAACTGGTTGTATTTGAGGTGCTCCGGCCCTTTCGTGACGCCGGTAATCACGCCATCCTGAACGGACCACAACTCGGGATTTCCATCCCAACCGGAAAGATCTTTCCCGTTAAACAGGGATTCAAAGCCTTTTTCTTCGGCAAAAACAGAGTGCCCCATGCCAAACAGAGCCAACAGGAACAGGGGGAGTATCTTTTTCAGGTGCACGATTCTTCTCCGGTAAACATGACGTAAGTAAAACATAAGCCTATTGTTCAATGCCACACGGCTTCTGTCAAACCAGCGCCGAGAAGTCGGAGCGATCCGGTGGCGAGACTCCTTTATTTTCCTGTTTTTGCTCGCACAACCCAAATCGCGTCGATCTGGGCGAAACCGCTGACGTTTTTCGCATCAACCAGAACTGAATACTGATGCCCGGCTGCAAATTCGTACCTCCCGAGTGAAACAAAGCACGGCTTGATTGTCCCCGGCTTTTGCTGATTGATGCGGACAACCGTCTCACCTCCTGCGTGAAAAACGGTAATTGGGAGAGAACTGGTTCGATTGGGATGAGCCCCCGTGGCAAAGCGAACTTCATATTCACCGGTTTGAGGAACGGTAAAGGTAAATCTGGCCGTGCCCCCCTTGCCGTATTGATAATTGTCTTCGATGAGGGGTTTTAGTCCTGCGCCTTTCGTCCATTTCCCCGTCAATTTCGCCTGCAAGTCATCAATAACAACCCCCTTCAGGCTGCTGGCAAGAACGTATTCCCTCGGTTCAGGGGGTAACGCCTGGTCTCCCTTGCGGATGTAAAAATCACCATCGACACTGTCCCGCCGCATCACGCCGGGCAGTTGAACAAGATCTTTCAGACGATCCAGATAGGAAAGGTAAATATCTCTCGGGTCGCAACCGAACTGAATGCACAGGGAGGCCGCTTTGCCGACAACTTCCCCCATCATGCCGCACGTTTTCATCACTCGTACCGTTCCCAGCGCTTCGTGTGTCACACTGATATCCCGTCCTGCCATGAACAGATTCGGTACATTTCTTGAATAAAAACAGCGGTACGGAATGGGGTAGCCGTGCCTGCGATCCACTCCTGCCCCGAATTTGGCCACACTGATGAAGGGATTTTCGGGGTACTTGCGCATGTATTGACGTTTGGGATAATGTAAATCGATTGACCATGTACTGGGAACCATTCCATCGACGAATTTCTTCTTTGAAACGATGTCCTCCTGCGTGAGAACGACATCTCCCATCAATCGTCGGGATTCACGCGGGCCGCCAATATAGGCGATCCAGGTCAGTCGGGCGTTTTTGTGCTTTTCCGCTCCGCCCTTGTTTTTCATCGCATTCCAAGCTCCGTAAACCGCCCGGAAGTTCCAATCCCGAATGGCTTCGAGGTCTTTGATTGCATCCTGGCGAAAACCGCTTTCCCAGAACCATTCTCCATGATGCTCGCGCGGGTAAGGGAAATCCTGCATGGTCAAATCGAGTGCCCATTCCGTTTTGGGAAAGACCTGCGGGTGATCGGTTTCTTCCCAACTCCACATGTTGCTCATTCCCATGCGGGAGCCGTCATAAATTTCGTAATCAGCCTGGGCAAGAAATCCGATCGAGCCATGTCCGGTGCAGTCAGCGAACAGAGGAGCCTTGAATCGTCGAACTTGCGAGGTGCGCGTATCGAAAGCATAAACGGCTTCGATTCGATCGCCGCTTTTATCGACCTGGTAGGCATGATGATTCAAAAACAGCGTGATATTTTTCTCTGCCCGGACAATCCGTTCTTTTTTGGCATCTTCAAATTCTTCGTAAGTTCCCGGCGATTTTGTAGCATGATCGGAAAGTTCAGCAATAATTTCGCCGATGTGTGGATACTCGCCCCGCCGAATCAGCCCCTGTGCCCAAACACGAACCTCTGAACTGCCGTTGCCCCCCAGAACAGGGCGGTTTTGAATTAGCGCCACTTTGATGCCCATACGGGCAGCCGAAATGGCTGCCCCCAGCCCGGCGTACCCCCCTCCAACAACGACCAGGTCAAACTGACCGGCATCAATCGGTTTATCCGGCAATCCCAATTCTTTTTTGCGCCAATCCGAAAGTGCCTGCTTTTCGTTTGGAGGGGAAGTATCCGATTCGGTTGTCAGCCAGATTGCATCACAACGTCCCTCAAAACCGGTCAGGTCGTGCAATCTGATTTTATGCAGGCCCGCTTCCAGCTTCACCGTTCCTCCGCGCTGCCAGAACCACTCGGCTGATCTGGTGCCGAATGTTTCCGGGAGTTCCGTGTCATCAATGAAAACACGGAAACGCCCCGGCTGGCCCTTTGCTTTCCATCGGGCGACCCAATCCTTGGTTCTGACAAAAACATGGTAGTTTCCCGAAGCAGGAACCCTGATCGTCGTTGTGGCATCTTCCACCGGAGTGCCCAAACCGTGAGCCAGCAAATAGGGCGACCCCATGATGTCGATGAACTGCGTGTCCAGTTTCCATCCGCCCTGTTCATCAAAAGACTCGGCTTCAACCAAAACCGATTCGGCACGGGCCGAACTGTGGGCGAGATGAAAAACAGAACCGAGCAGACAGGCGAGTAGCAAAAGACGCCTTGCCGGACAGAATACATACATGGGAAATACATTCATGAGGAAAACCCGGATAAAAATTCAACCTGGAAAATTCAAACTGGAGGGTAAAACGAACGTGAACACAAACCGTCTCCGGGCCGCCAACAAACGGAACGGAAACCGGATTGCGTCATTTTTGTGCTGAGTTCGGGGATGGAGTTTTATTCGAACCCATGTACTACCAACGGTTAAAGTTTACGAACGGTGCGAAAACTTTTGAAAACCTCATTTTGGTTCGGCGGTCAGAACAGACCAGCCGTGCCGGGAACTCATTTGAATTCCAGATGGAACGGCATCATCAGCAATCGTGGATCGCTGGCTGAAAGCTTCTCCATCATGAGGGCATTTTTAAGGTGCATGGAAAGTTCGGCCGGCAGCAGTTCTTCCAATGACTGCGGAATTTTCGAAACCTTTGTTTCCGCATCGATCGGGCCAAAAAGCTGTTCGAAAGGACTGGTTGGCTTGGGGAGCAGCAAGCGTTGGATATTGTCGTCTGCATCGAGACCGGCCAGTTCGGTAGCTTTGGCGATCGCATCTTCCAGTGTGCCCAATTCGTCAACAAGGCCGTTTTCGACAGCCATTCGCCCGGTGTAGACCCGACCACCCGCCAAAGATTTGAGCTTCTCCAGATCCATCCCTCTCCCTTGAGCCGCTTTGCGGGTAAAGATGTCGTAAATTTCGTCCATCATTTTCTGCATGGCGGCACGTTCCGAATCCGTAAAGGGAGAGTTGAGCGAAAGTGCTCCGGAATTTTTCCCGCGCGAAACGACGGAAGTGGTGATTCCCAGTTTTTTGAACAGTCCCTCGAAGGCCAGTTTGCCGCCAACAACACCGATGGAGCCGGTTACTGTTCCGGGCTCTGCGAAAATGTGGTCGGCTCCCATGGAAATATAGTATCCGCCACTGGCTGCGACATCGGCCATGCTGACAACAATCGGCTTGTCGACTCTGTCCAGAGCACGCCAGATCAAATCGCTGGCCAGGGCAGAACCGCCAGGACTGTTGACACGAAGGACAATCGCCTTGACACGCTCGTTGGCAGCCGCCTTGTTGATTGTTGCCACCATCGAGTCGCTACCGATCATGTTCTCACCAAAGGGGCCACTTGTTCCATGGCCGGGCATGATGGCACCGCTGGCATAAATAACCGCGATCTGGGGAGCTTTGCTGCGTCGTCCGCGAGGTTCGCTTCCCATCAGCAGTTCCATCATTTTCATCAGGCCGGTAAAGCCTTCAAAATCGGTATCCACCTTTTTCTTGCCGTACCGTTTGACCAACTTGAATTCGAGATCCTTTTTTCCTCCCAGAACAATCTGCCCAATCTCATCTGGATAGTGAATCGCATCGATCAACCCCAGTTTGACAGCCGAGGCGGGACTGTGCGGGCCGGAGTCGATTGCGTTTTTTACCTGATCCGGCTTCAAACCGCGCGACTTCGCGATCATGTTGATCACGGCGGAGAATCGATCATCGAGCAGCTCTTCGATTTCCTGTTTGAATTCCGGACTCATTTCAGTGCGTGTGTACGGCTCCGCGGCTGATTTGAATTTTCCGACACGCAAAATATCCGCTTGAATGTCGAGCTTGTCCAGCAGGTTCCGATAGAAACTGACTTCCGCTCTCATTCCCGTCATCAGCAACATGCCAGGTTCGGGCATGAAGATTTTATCGCAAGCGGTGGCAACCAGATAATCGGCTGTCATCGCTGTTTCGAGAAAAGCGTAAACCGGTTTCCCCGATTCCCTGACCGCAAGAATTTTTCGGCGAAGTTCATGAATCCCGCCACTGGCAAGAGAAGGATTATCAATCTTCAGAATAATCCCCTTGATATCGTCATCATCCGCAGCCGCATCGAGCCGTTCAAACAGACGGTTCATCGTTTCGCCCAGCTCTCCGAATAACCCGGGAAGAGAAGGGCCTTCGGGCAACGAGCCGGAAATTTTTATTTCCGCCCAGGAAACTGTCGGAACGTCTTCTTTGCTCGTCTTCTTCGTCTGTTCGACTCCGGATTTCAGACTGCTGCCAACTCGCGAAGTTCCACGTTGCTTGTTAGCTGCATCAAGCAGGCGGCCTGTTGTCATCGAAAAAACGAAACAGACGACGATCAGATATTTCAGAGGCATAATTCATTCCCGGATAAATGATTTCGATAAATGATTTCACGGAAGCAAAGGAGTCTTTCAAGCAGGGTCATTCTACCCCGGGAGACATAAGCGGGTCAAATAACAATCTGCTTTTGTGGAAAGTTGATCAAGATAAGAGAGGCAAAGATAAAAAGGGAAAAGCAGACCGGGGCAGGAGCAGCAACCGGTCAGGCAATCGAATCGCTTCCGACTCCTGCTGCCCGGCGTTAACCGCGTTCCAGTTTTTTGAGTGTCAACGCAACAGGAGATGTCGTTTCCCGGGTAAGGTTTTTGTACGGTTTTATTTCTTCCATTGTTTCATGCAACCGCAAACAGGATTGTTCATAATCGAGTCCGGACAGCTCTGCAATCAGGCGTGTCCCGCGATCAATCAGTTTTTTGTTGGATGTGCTGACATGAACCATCCAGTTGCCGATCACCCGGTTCATCCGCGCCATCGTTGCGGTTGAAATCGTATTAAGAACCAGCTTGATCGCCAGATGCTCCCACAGTCTGATTGGCGAAGAAGGAAGCTGCACCGGCACATGAAACATTCTTCCCGAAGGATGCTTCATCGCTTCAGGCCCAACACACAGAGTTGCAATCCGGTCGTAATCACACGCCTGTTTCTCGAACTGGTGACGGATCGGATTCACTTCGCCGGCGGTTTCATCATGCTTATCAAAGGTAGAAACTTCCTCACCCACCGCAACCAGGATGAACGCGTTCGGTTTGCGATCGAATCGGGATTCATCCCGTTCGTTACCGATTTGAAAACGGTGAATCTCCGCATTGTCGAGGATCGGAGGATCAGCCTGTATCGAGGCAGGGGCTTCCAATCGGGCATAAACTTCGGCACCCCAATCGAGACCGCGTGGCTCTCTTCGCAGGGAATGTAACCAGGTCTGCGCCGTTTCGAGGATCGGGTTTTTCACAAATGCCCAGGAAACAGCGGAGATCTTGTCATCACTTTTGCGGAAAGCGGGCAAACTGAAAGTTGGGGAACGTTCGGTGGTATCGGTCAGAATATCCAGCAGGAAATCGGAAGCGGCGTAGGTGACCAAGCCCTGCTGCTCATAAATTTCCTGCTCGAATTGTGTGAACTGCCCCAGGGCGGAAAGAGCACTTGGCTGACGAAGCTGTTGCACCATCTGTTCCATCAAGGCGGAGTAGTCGATTGTCTGTCCGGGATCACAATCAAGCTGGGCAAGATCAAGCTGGGCAAGAATATTTTCCGGAACGCAGCCGTGGAGAATGTTTCTCAAAGCGGTTTCCATCGCCGCCCCGACAACGAGAAGTTCCGCACTGGTCGCCTGCATTCGGGTTGAGCCGGTAATCGCCATCGGACCGGTTGTCAGATCTAGGCAGGTGATGCGTTCCTCCTCGATCACTTCGCGGGATCGCTCGACATGTTCACAAAGAAGATCAGCCGGATTGTTGAATACGAAAAAGACATCCGCGCCGCTTTCCAGTCCCTGCCACGCCGTTCCAATGACAAAAGGCGTTTCTCCTCCCTCGGTAATCGCAACAACGACATCCCCCTGCTCCACTCCCGCTTCAACAAGCTGGTGCTTGCCAAATTGCGTAAAATCTTCAAAACCCTCGACCGATTTGATCATCGCATAATCTCCGCCCGCCATCACACTGACGACGCGATTTTCATAATCGGAAACCGAAGCGAATGATTCAGGAAATGCGCAACAGGCCCGTTGCCAGAATTCCCGCCACATCGCTTCCAGAAGAATGCTGAGCCGTCCGGTCGCTCCGCATCCGGTGAAGAAGACTTTTCTGCCTTCGTTGAATGCACGTGTCATCGAGGCGACGAGTTGCGAAAATTCCCTGGCTGCGAACACTCTTGATGCAGACGGGGCAATTTCTTCATCGACATCAAGCAGTAATTGGAGCCCCTGCAGCATATCCTGTTGAATGACTTGTGAAAGACGGGCCGTTTTCGGATGAGACGATTCAGTCAGCAATGTCCCAAGCCGAAACGCACGCTGATGCTCAATAAACTGCTTTGCCTGCTCTCTTGCTGTTGACATCTGATCTTCTTTCACGTTTAACAATTGTTGGCAGAGACGTTGTTGATAGAAACGTTATTGGCAGAAACCTTATCGGTACAGTTTACGGGAAACCGGTCTGGGTCGCGGTTTGATCGAAATCGGAAAAATTTCCCCTCTCACCGTTTTCTTGTTCTACCTCCAATCATATTCCTGCCATAATTCTAACGGTACTGTTTTGGCAAACAACTTCCCTACAGTTTGAAAAGAGCAGGGCGATGAAGATCAACAAGAGTGGCCTCCGATTGTTGTGTTGTGCGGTTTTTGTCTGTTTGTTTCTGATGACGGGGGGCTCCACGGCGCAGGCACAATTTGGAAACGGCGG
>JALTOP010000358.1:0-10925 GCA_027000105.1 Planctomycetaceae bacterium
AGACTCGACGGTTTCGCTTCTGTTCAGGCCCCCTACGCGGGAGGAGAATTGCTGACAAAACCATTGCAGTTTACCGGTAATCGTCTGAAGATTAATTTTTCCACTTCCGCAGCGGGGGGAATTCGCGTTGAAATACAGGATGCGGTCGGCAATCCGATCCCCGGCTTCACGCTGGCCGATTCCCGCGAACAGATCGGCAACGAAATTGATCGAGTTGTCACCTGGAAATCGGGAAGCGATCTTTCAAAACTGGCCGGTAAACCTGTCCGATTACGATTTGTCCTCAAAGATGCAGATCTGTTCGCGCTCCGGTTTGATCAGTAACATTGGACAACTGCAACCGTTAGAGCACTGAATACCACGGTCCAGACCTCCTTTCCAAAGAACGGAATAAAAACATGAAATTTCTTTCATTCGTGAAACGGCGTTCTTTACGGATTCTGCTAATCGCTCCCTGCGTACTGCTCGTTTTCGGAATGATCGGGCTATGGGGGTTGCAACCGCGAAAGGGATACGGTGAAACGCCTCCTGCAGGTTATTCTTCGGTCGAATTGATCAAGCTGGCCATTATCACCAAGCAGTTGCCCTTGATCGACCTGAAACTGACGGTTCCGGAATCAATCGAGGTAAAAAAAGGGATTGAATACGGTCGGGGTGGCGAGACATCACTGAAACTGGATCTCTACACCCCCAGAAACCTGAGCAGCCCAACGCCGTGTCTCATTTTTATCCATGGCGGCGGTTGGAAAAGTGGTCAGCGGGAGGACTATCATTTTTACTGCGTCAAATTTGCGAAAATGGGGTACGTTGTTGCCACCATCAGTTATCGCCTGCGCGATGTAGCCCCCTACCCTGCTGCTGTCGAGGACTCCAAGTGTGCTGTCCGGTGGATACGGGCCCACGCAAACGAGTTGAAAATCGACCCTGACCGTATCGCTGTCATTGGTGGTTCGGCTGGAGGCTATCTGGCGATGATGGTCGGTTATTCTTCCGATCATAAAGAACTCGAAGGGAATGGAGGCAATCCGGAGGTGAGTAGCCGCGTTCAGGCAGTTGTCGATTTATACGGCCCCGTCGATTTAACGACAGAATATGCGCGAAATCATGGCCTGGTTACCGGGTTTCTCAAACAAAGCTACGAAAAGGCTCCAGAGATTTACAAGCAGGCTTCCCCGTTGACGTATGTCACCAAAGATGACCCGCCTACCTTGATCCTGCACGGCACACTTGATGAACTGGTGCCGATCAGCCAGGCGGACAGGCTGGCTGCTGCTCTGAAGCAACAGAAGGTTCCTGTCCAATATGAACGACTTGAAGGATGGCCCCACACCATGGACCTGGCCCAGGTTGTCAATGACTACTGTGTTTTGCAAATAAGCAAGTTTTTGGAACTGCATTTGAATCCGAGTAAGTAGAAGAAATATCCATGTGACAGGATGAATGGCGTCATTCTGTCTCGGCCGGGTTGCCCAACTGAATGGAAGTTGGTTTATTATCGCGTGAGCCATTTTTTGTTTGTGAGAGATTCTGCGAAACTTCCGGAAACCGGTATCAACTCCGTCAGTTGATGGAGAATCTCTCTCATCGTATTTCACACACAAAATAACTGATAGAACGTCAAACAGTAAGAGAGTTCACTTGCTGCATGTTGTTGTAGTAGAATGGTTGATTCATTGGAGACGCACCCGCTACGATTCTTGAAGAACCTCCGACGTACCGGTGAAATTGCAGCGGTGCTGATCAATCACGGTTTTGGCGATCTGGTCGAGCGAATCGGGCTGAGAAAATATCTCAACTGGGGACGCCGAAAACTGCTAAAACATTCGGAAGCAGATACCCGCAGCCTGACCCGTGGCGAACGCATTCGGCTTTCCCTGGAATCACTAGGGCCGACATTCATCAAATTTGGGCAGGTGCTTAGCACCCGTCCGGATTTAATTCCCGCTGATATTACAGAGGAACTTTGCAAACTGCAGGAAGCGGTACCGGCGTTCAACAGCGAAGAGGCGATTTCGACCGTCGAAAAAGCGCTGGGGGCCAGCATCGAAGAACTGTTTTCAGATTTCGAACGTTCGGCTCTGGCCTCTGGATCGTTAGGGCAGGTTCATCGAGCTGTCCTTCTTGATGGACAGCCAGTTGTCGTAAAAATACGTCGCCCCAGAGTTGTACAGGATGTCGAACGGGATTTGGCGTTGATGACAGAACTGGCCATCCTTATCCAGCGGCATATTCCGGAATCTGCCATTTTTGATCCTCTTGGGCTGGTTCGAAATTTCGAACGAACCATTCATCGAGAACTCAATTTTCAAAGAGAAGCGAGATCACTCCAGGAATTTGCCAGACTGTTTTCCCGAGATGCCTCCCTGTACGTTCCAGTCGTTTACGAAGAAATGTGTACCCAGGATATCCTTGTCATGGAATATATCTCTGGTTACCGAATTGATGAAATCTCGCAAGTCGAATTGCTGGACAATCAAAGAAGGCAGATCGCCATCAATGGAGCCAGGCTGTTTATGAAACAAGCGTTCGAGTTTGGCGTCTTTCATGGTGACCCTCACCCGGGAAACATTCGCATCCTGAACGACGGTTCGATCTGTCTGCTTGATTACGGGATGGTGGGAACACTCGATGAAGCCACACGCAACCGCCTCGTCGATCTGTTCGTTTCCATTGCGACAAAAGATGAGCGGAGAGGACTGAGAACCATTCTGCTTTTGGGGCAACCTTTCCGCGAAGTGGACGAACGACTGCTGCGCTCCGATTATCGTGATTTCATTGAAACATACTACGGTTATTCACTGGAAAAAGTGGATGTCGGGAAACTGCTTTCCGATTTCATCTCCATCCTTTCCAATCACGGAATTCGCTGTCCGGCGGATCTGATGTTGTTGATCCGCGCCATTGTCAACCTCGAAGGATCAGCCCGGAAGATCGATCCCAAATTCAATTTCGCAGAACAGATGGTTCCGTACGTCAAGCGACTCCTCCATGAACGATACAAGCCAGGCTATCTTTGGGAGCGTTTTCGTAATGAAGCAGAGGAGTTTGGAAGAATTGCCCATGACGTCCCCTACGAAATCACAACGCTGCTCAAAAAATTGAACCGGGATGAAACTTCGATCAAACTCAAACACACCGGACTGGATCACCTGATTACAGAAGTCGATCGTTCCAGCAACCGTATCGTCATCGGCATGGTCATTTCTGCCTCGATCGTCGCATCCAGTCTGCTTGTAAAAAGTGGAGCGGCGAACAGTTGGTTCAGCATTCCGATCTATGTCATCTCGAGCTTTCTCGGGATATGGCTCATTTACGGCATCTTCCGCTCCGGCCGATTGTAGCTGAATTGGCCGAACACCTGACAATACGAACGGCTCTTTTTTCCTGTAGACCCCTCCAACTGGGAAAGTCTGAGTCGCGCAGCTTGCAGTGGGAATACGGCAGAGGGAGACAGATTGGACAAACCGATCTGTTTAGGGCAGACCGAACTGCCAGTCCGTGGCTCAACTGATTTTCTGCAGAATGTTGGCCAGATCTTTCTGTTTGACAGATTTCGCCAGATTCGGAGCAGCAAAAATTCGAACTTTTTTGACATAATCGTCAAATTGGCGATGGGCAAGAGCCTCCACGACAGGTGAAACCGATGTTAGTGAGCGGAACGATTTTTCCTTTTCAAAAAGAACATCAATCCGAAATTCAACTTCCCGGCGGGGAGGGGGAGAGTCGATCAGAACCTGAATGGAACGCTGATCCCCTTTTATCGACGAAACCAATTCCTGCTGGAGCCTGTTCATCAGGTCGATCAACTCGTGATAGGGACGGTGGGCCAGCAGACAGTATATTTCAGGATCGTCTCCTGCAGAGTATTCACCTACCCGTTTGAATAGCCGGCGGCTACTGCCGAAGATCCCCTCGATCAGAGAACTGGATGGAGTACCTTGCGAAATTCTCCGCAACATCGCGATCGATTCCGATTCCCGCTGACGAAAAAAAGCGGGCAAATCAATTTGATGCCGCATTTCATAAAACGCCCGGGCAAACATTGTCGTCGCACTACGAACCGCGTGATGCCAATAGACTTCACTGAACATGACATAGCGGGCAAACACCATCAGTTCGGCTGCAGTTTTCCCCTTGGAAGTAATGGCAAGCCCATTTCCTGCCTCATTGACGGTCAATGAATTGATCAGCCGATTGCGATCGAAATTGCGACCATAGGGGACACCCGCGTGCAAACTGTCCCGATCGAGATAATCCATTTTGTCAATGTCGATTGGACCGGAGAGGATGGAACGCAGCAGATCCCGAGTGTTCCCCTTTTCCCGGTAAACCAGGATATCGAGAACGTCCTCAGGATCGATATTCCATACTGATTTGAGGACTGCGTTCAACTCCGTCGAACCAAGCAGATATTCCCGGGCAAATTCTTCATGATCCGGGATATTTCCCAGATTCATGTCTTCAATCGGATGGCAGAATGGCCAATGCCCCAGATCATGCAACAACGCCGTGGCCAGTAGAAGTTCTGCATCCCGCTGATTGCATATCTCTCTGAATCTTCCATTTTGCCCAAGGTGCGACAGATATCGCACGGCATTATGATAAACCCCGAGGGCGTGCTCAAACCGGTTATGAGTGGCTCCCGGGTAAACGCGGCTTACCAGTCCCAGTTGCGAGATATACTGCAACCGTTGGAACTCGACCGTATCGACCAAAGCACGCACCCGATTTGTAAACGGGACATCCTGCTCGCAGGGGATACGGATCAAACATCGCCCTGACTGATACGCCTCCAGTTCCGGAATATTCCACGCTCCTGCCGACATTTTTTATCCTGATCAACCCTGCCTGCCTCAAGTCGATAGACAGGAAATGAGATGAAAGCCAGTTGTACGAGCAATCAAACCTGTTCCGGAACAATATACGGGGCGCGGTACTCCCTTTTGAGTAGAGCATTGGCAGCGGGATCATTAATGAACTTTTCCGATTTCGGGTCGAGCGTTAACCGACTGCCGAGTTGAACCGTCATCGTTTCGACAGGAACATCATTGGCTGAAAGTTGCCTGGTCATACGGGCGGCAGCTTCCCGCAACGGTGCAGACTCCTTGACCTGTTCTTTCATCTGTTCAAACGAAACCGGTTCTCCCAATCGATGAGAGATATTCCCAAGATGGCACAACGCTGTTGAAAGGTGCCCATCATGAACCGGGCAGTTCAAATCAGACGTTTTTCGCGAGCGAACTGCTTTGATAAAGTTCTCCCGATGGTGTTGCCGGCCACCATCAGGGCCGCTTCCCTTATTCAGCTCCCGAATCACCTTGCCATCTGGATCGTATAGTTTGCCTTTATCAAATCCGACGAATTTCCCCTTTTCTCCTTCAACGACAATTCCATAGTTGATTCCCTCATAACTGCGGCGATCCTTTTTGCCTTTCGCAGTGGGAAGGTCGGAAATTTCGAAAACAACCGGAGCAGCATCGAATTCATAACGGATAATGTGCGAATTAGGTGTTTCGCCATTATCGTCCCACGCATATCGCCCCCCGATGCTCAATGTTTTTTCAGGAAGTTGCGTTCCATTGACCGCCCAACGAGCCAGGTCAAGAATATGTGGACCATTGTTGCCGAGTTCACCGTTGCCAGTATTCCAGAACCAGTGCCAATCGTAATGATATTTCACCCGCTTCAATTCTGTTGAAGCCGGGCCTGACCAGAGATCGTGATTGACTGTCGCAGGCGGCTTCAACGGTCCGCTGGGACGACCAATAGAGTTCCGACGACTCAAATAGAAGGCTCGGACAACCTTCAATTCGCCAAGCAGCCCCTCATGCACTTGCTGAAAAAACTCTTTCAGTTCAGGATTGCTGCGGCGCTGGATTCCCACTTGCACAATTCGATTGTATTTCGTCGCAGCTTTGTGCATCTGGCCGGCTTCCCAGATATTATGGGAACAGGGCTTCTCGACATAAACATCTTTACCGGCCTGACATCCCCAGACAGTGGCCAATCCGTGCCAGTGATTGGGGGTCCCGACAACAACGACATCGACATCAGGATCATCAAATACATGACGAAGATCGGAGTATGTTTTGACCGGGCCATGAATTTTCGAAAATTCCTCAGCTCGCTTTCCCAGAACAGCCGAGTCGGGATCACAAATACCGGTAACACGCACCCCCGGAATTTGGGGAAACCCAAGCATGTGAGTCCGACCGATGTTGTTCACTCCAAGAACAACCACACGAATATCGTTATTCGCCCCCAACACGCGAGACCAGGGAGCCAACAGACTGCAACCAGCGGCAGCGGAAAGAAAATGACGGCGGGATAATCGATACATAACAATCTCTTTCAGGCAGGACAATCACGATAACAAAAAAAGTCGATGTCCTGATAATATCGTGTAGACCAGCAGTTGCCAAATGAAATACGGATCGATCCCCTCTAAACGGGGCTTTTCCGTATGATAAGCATGTTTGCATTTGCAATTGTTGAGAAGTCTGTTTTACGAATTCGGTCCCCTGCTCTCTCGTGATAAAAAAGAGCGAGTAAAAATTTTCCCTGCCTGACCATTTCCGGCTTAACCTTTCGCCTCCAGAGTTTTGTCTGTACTGACCGGGTCGACCTCCCGGCAGGCTTTGGTGATTGTATCGGACCAGAACATGAGGCGAGTTTGCCATTCTTCTTCAGCAATGCCCTCTGGGACTATCGGCAGAAATTCCTGCAAAAGTAGCACGAATCGCAACAGGTGGCGAAAAATAATGCCCTCCTGCTTAATCAAGTCTCTCCCCGAAACATACTTGTTGAAATTGCCGTTGAATTTCAACAGATCACCGACGATCCAGACCGGGGCGATGCGCAAACCATGAACGCCAGGAAAATCTGATTGAAACAGCAGTCTCATTTTATCAGCCACCGTGGGAGGGTATTCATCATAACGAAGTTCGTGAGGATCTTCCGGCATTTCACCAGAAAGGAGATGAGCCGGGACGAGACCACGTTCGATCAGTTCCACATCCAGAAATGCGCGGGCCAATTCTCCCGATTTCATCAACTCATAGGGAACCCGGACATCCCGCACGACCGAACCGGGAACTTCGAGAACGGATTCGATCAGTTGAATCTGCTCGAATTCATCGGCTTTACCCAAATATTTCAGAAGGAAACAGGCATAAAGTGGATTGATACTGCGGAACTGCAACAGTTGATCCAGTTTTTCGGTCGGTTCAGCAAACGTCGGTTTGTAATATTCGGCTTTCGTTTGGGCTGTTTCTCGTGCTGTTTTCTCCTGCCCATTGGACTTCTTTTCTGCGTCGTTTTCCTTTTTCTCCCCAAGTGCTTCCTGCAGAATACTTCCGAATGTTCCTGTTACTTCAGACTGTTTTGCATGAACATTCTCCTTGACGATGACTGATTCTTTCTCGATTTTCTTTTCCACTGGTGGCGGCGGGGTCAGTGTGACAAAGCCTCCCGCCCATAACGTCCGTAGCATGTGATAAAGCTGCTTTTCCGCATTTTCCTTCAGCTTACCGGCAAGCATTCTCCGGGCGATAAATTTTCGCAGTTGCATCACATCGGACGAACTTTTGAGTAACCATGCCAATATCCGCCACGGGAGATGCCCTCTGCTCGAGAGATTGGCCGAGGGAGCATTGCGAAGTTTTTCAAATTGATCTTCGTTCCAGTACTGCTTTTTACTGTTGCGAGTCGGCATTTTTTTCTTCATCCGTTTTTTGGCCTGTCGCAGCATCGGGTCTTTGGTGTCTTCGGGAATTTGATCATATTTCTCTTTCCAACGGAGAATTTTCACGTCATCTTCATCCGGAATCGCAAAGACATATCCTTCCGTATCGAATTGTGGGCGCCCTGCCCTGCCGAACATTTGATGGGCAGAACTGGCATCAATCAGTTTCTTTTTTCCGGGCGGGCCTTTGATAAGGGATGTCAGCAGGACAGAACGGGCCGGCAGGTTGATCCCGGCAGCCAATGTTTCAGTACACAGGCAGACTGAAAGAAGCTTTTCCTGAAACAGTTCTTCGACAATTCTCCGGAATTTCGGGAGGATGCCCGCATGATGCACGCCAACACCCCGCATGAGAATCTGTTTAAGTTTGGTGCCTGCGCCATGGGAAAAATCGTATTGATCAAGACGGGCAACCAATTCTTTCTGACGCTCTTTGGTGACCAGGCTCTTCCCCTTGAGTTGCTCGGCAATCGTCCAGCAATCGGATCGGTTGAAACAGAAAACAAGTGCTGGCACGAGATTCGTTTCTTCATCTCCCTCGCACATAATCGCGAGCTGTTCATCGAGAAGCTGATCGGGAATCCAGCGAAACGTGAGCGGGATCTTACGTTCTTCCCCCTGCACAAGCCGCAGTTTTCTGCCGTGCATATTCCGGAGCCAACCGAGAAATTCAACTGCGTTCCCGACGGTCGCAGAAAGCAAGAGCAGGCGGATGTGGTCGGGAAGCAATCCCAATGTCAACTCCCAAACCGCGCCACGTTCCGGATCGTTGAAGCTGTGAAACTCATCCATCACAACCGCAAACGTCTCATCAAATTGGGAGCGATTTTCATCGAGCAATCGATTCAGAAGAATCTCGGCGACCACCACCAGAATTTTGGCATCAGGATTGACCCGCCTGTTCCCGGTAACCAACCCGACATCATCTGAGGAAAATCCCCAACGCACAACTGCTTCCTGCAATTCCGTAAATTTCTGTTCCGTCAATGCGATCAGCGGTGTTGTGTAATAGGCTCTTTTACCGGTATGTAATGCCTCGAACAAAGCTGCTTCTGCAATCAATGTTTTCCCGGTTCCTGTCGGGGCACAGACCAGAACTCCTTCTTCATCCGTGAACCAGGTTAAAAGGGCTTCTTCCTGAACCGGATAGGGCTCAAACGGTAACTGCTCCAGATAAAGCGTTGCAAGATCATCACGCGTAAGAGAACCGCCCATGAAAGAGTTGCCTTCCAGGAGTTGAACGTGGTTGTTGGATAACTTCTCCGGCGTGTCTGGTTTTGCCACGCCCAATGAGAGTGATGGATATTCGCAAATCGCGGGCAAACAGCACGCATGGCCTGTCGAAAAAGCCTAAACCGGGGCGGAGATTCTTTCCTGATGTCTTGTTAGTGCAGCGGCAACAAACCCCTTGAACAGTGGATGCGGGGCAAGAGGCTTTGATTTGAATTCCGGGTGAAACTGAACAGCCACAAACCAGGGATGTTCCCGGATTTCGACGATTTCGACAAGCACGCCATCCGGACTCGTTCCGGCGATTTGCATTCCCGCCTGTTCAAATTGCTCGCGGTAATCGGGGTTGAATTCGTAACGATGTCGGTGCCGTTCTGAAATGATTTCCTTTCCGTACAGTTCCAGAGAGCGGGAACCGGGAGCCAGTTTGCAGTCCTGAGCCCCAAGCCGCATTGTTCCGCCTTTGTAGGTGATCTTCTTCTGTTCTTCGAGTAGACAGATAACCGGGTTATCCGTTGTATCTTCGAACTCGGTACTGTTTGCGTCAGAATACCCCAGTACATTTCTGGCAAACTCGGCCACCGCGCTCTGCATACCGAGGCAGATCCCGAAGTAAGGAACCTGGTTCTCTCTGGCGTACTGAACCGCCTTTATTTTCCCCTCAAACCCCCTGCTTCCAAAGCCACCGGGAACGAGAATGCCATCGACACCACGCAGGAACAGTTCGGCTTCCTCAGATTCCAGATCGTCAGCAGAAACCCGCTTGATGATGATACGGGCCTGCGAAGCGAACCCCGCATGATCGAGTGATTCGTAAATCGATTTGTACGCATCACGATGTTCGATATATTTCCCGACCACCGCGATCGTTACTTCATGCTCCGGATTCCTGATGTTGTGGATCAACTCTTTCCAGTCTTCCATTTCGAGAGAACCGGTGTGCAAATTCAACTTTTTGATAATGAGCTGATCGATTTTATTTTCCGCCAGACCGAGGGGAACTTCGTAAATCGTCAGCGTTTTGTCCACTTCCTCGATAACGGCTTCTTTTTCAACATTGCAAAACAGGGCAATCTTCTCGGCGTTGTCCCGTCCCAAGGCCCGTTCGGTACGAATCACAAGAATGTCCGGTTGAATCCCGATGGCACGCAACTGCCCGACGCTGTGCTGAGTCGGTTTTGTTTTCAATTCTCTGGCTGCCCGCAGATACGGAACGAGCGTCAAATGAATAAACAGACAATTCTCCCGGCCAATATCCAGCGGAATCTGCCGAAATGCTTCGAGAAATGGCAACCCCTCGATATCGCCAACCGTGCCCCCCAACTCCGTGATGACAACATCGACATCCGGCCCATCTTGCGAGCAGATCGCTTCCTTCAACTCGTCGGTAATATGAGGGATAACCTGCACGGTTGCGCCAAGATAATCTCCCATCCGTTCTTTTCTGATAACCGACTGATATATCTGACCAGTTGTGAAATTTGAATTTCTATCGAGCGGACTGTTCGTAAACCGTTCGTAATGTCCCAGATCGAGATCCGTTTCGGAACCGTCGTCCAAAACATAAACTTCGCCGTGCTGGAAGGGAGACATCGTACCAGGATCGACATTGAGATACGGATCAAGTTTCTGCATCCGCACATTCAAGCCACGCCGTTCGAGAAGTAAACCGATTGAAGCTGACGTCAATCCCTTGCCAAGCGAACTGACAACACCCCCGGTCACAAAAATATGTTTAGTCATTATCCGATCTTTTCATCCTTGACGATGATGTTCAAATCAACCTGCGTTATTTCAATCTGTATTATTCAAACAAACCTGCCCGCCATTCAGCCGCCCTGACACCGCTGGCTCACCTTGGTAATCGTAACAAAAATCATTCTTTGTTAAATGGCTGCCAAACACGAAAGGCATTCAATTATCAACAAAGCCGAAACATTGCTGAAACATT
>JALTOP010000358.1:10935-13013 GCA_027000105.1 Planctomycetaceae bacterium
TGAAACATTCGCGTATCAGGCCATTCGTTTGACAAACGCAGCATAATCTTCTGGCGTATCGATTCCAATTGAACAATGTGATACTACCGAAACATGAATCTGCACACCGGCTTGCAAGGCCCTTAATTGCTCCAGTTTTTCAATATTTTCCAGCGTCGAAGCAGGCATTTGGACAAATAATTTCAGAAAAGGCTCCCGATATGCGTAAAGTCCGATATGTTGCAGCCAAGGGCTGATTTGATCGGGGTTCGCATTCGCAAACCATTCTTCCGGAGTGCAGTCTCGCAAGTGGGGCAACGGCGAGCGACTGAAATAAAGCGCCTTCCCATTGTTATCGAGGACAACCTTCACACAAGCAGGGTCATCCACATGAGCCGCATCATGCAGCGGATTGGCCAGAGTCGACATTTCGCACTCCGGATGCTCGATCAATGATTGCACACACAAATCAATCTGCAGCGGATCAAGCTCCGGTTCATCCCCCTGAATGTTGACAACAATATCAGCCGAAAGATTCATATTGACTATCGCTTCTGCAACCCGTTCCGTTCCATTGGAGCAATCGCCCGTCATCACCACTTCTGCCCCGAATGACCTGGCCGCCGCTTCGATTTCGCTATCGTCAGTTGCAACAATGACACGCCCCAGCGATTTTGCTTTTCGAGCCGCTTCCCAGGTATGTTGCAACAGTGTTTTTCCCGTTTCGTTCAACAGGAGTTTGCGAGGCAACCGCGTCGATGCCAGCCGGGCAGGAATGATGCCAATAACTTTCATGTTCGGATTTCTTTACGATATTTCCTGGGATATTTCCGGTAACGAAGCGAATAGTTCAAACGCTTTTTCCGGCGTATTGTAGCAATTCTGAAGCGGGCAAGATATGATCGGCAAGAATTGATCGGTATGGAACTGGAGATCATCAACCTGAAATGGGCTCGCATTCAACTCGAACGAAATTTATTAACTGAGAGGCACCTATGAAGTTACGATACGCAATATTCGCCGCCTTGCTGTTTTGTGGAGGTTCGCAAATTCTTCATGCGGAAGAAAAATTGAACCAGCTTTCAGAATCGGATCGTCGCTCCGGTTGGCGACTGCTATTCGATGGCAAGACGACCAAAGGCTGGCGGAACTACAAAAAAGAGGGTATCAGCGACGGTTGGGTTGTCGAGAATGGTGTGCTGAGCCGTGTCAAAAAAGGGGCGGGAGACATTATCACCGAAGAACAGTTCGAGGGGTTTGAACTTTCCATTGAATTTCGAATTTCGCCAGAAGGAAATTCCGGGATCATGTTTCACGTTACCGAAACAGAAGATCGCCCTTGGCAGACCGGGCCGGAAATTCAAATCAACGATAACATCAACGGACACGATCCACAAAAAGCGGGCTGGCTGTATCAGCTTTACCGTCCTGGTCGGCCCGGCTGGATGAAAAACATCGAAGCCCGGGCGGGCCTTGATCCTGACAGAGAACTGGACGCCTGCCATCCCGCTGGTCAATGGAACCACATTTATCTCAAACAGACGCCAAATCAAAGTGAAGTAATGGTTAACGGGGTCAGTTATTACCGCTTCCAGAAGGGAAGTGATGACTGGAACAAGCGTGTTGCTGCGAGCAAGTTTGCGAAGTTCAAGAATTTTGGCAAACCGACCAAAGGACACATCTGTCTGCAGGATCATGGCGATTATGTCTCTTTTCGAAACATCAAAATTCGTGAACTGCCCAAGGAATATGACGTGCCCGATCCCAGTGACAGCACGCTCCCATTGAAACCGGTTCTCGCCTTTCCCGATTTACAATGGGATAACTGGGAACCGATCGACGAAAAGGGCAAAGTGGTTCCACTACGTCCATTGGTTATTACTCATGCAAATGATGACAGCGGGCGGATTTTTGTCGCAACGCAATCAGGAACGGTTCATGTCCTTCCTGAAGGTGCCAGGTCGAAAAAAACCGTTGAGTACCTCAATATCAAAGATCGTGTTTTGCACTGGAAAAAGGGGAATGAAGAAGGCCTGCTCGGTATGGCTTTTCATCCCGATTACAAAAAAACGGGCAAGCTTTACATCTACTACACATCT
>JALTOP010000359.1 GCA_027000105.1 Planctomycetaceae bacterium
GGCCAAGCTGATGAGTGACATGGGGCGAGGCGGCAGCGGCAAGTTGCATCGGTTCTGGCAGCGTTGCCTGCGAGGCCTAAGCGGCGGCAATGTGGGCGGTAACGGAGTCCCCGGCTCCAACGATATCAATTTCACCTCGAACCGGAAGAGCGGGACAGGTTGATACCTCTCCATTAGGCAAGGCTCCGACGAAACCACGTTCCGCCATCGTAATGACAACCTCCCGCCCGTTTCTGATGGCCAACTGGCTGGCCGCTTCTTTCACCTGATCGAGTGATTGATACTCTTTTTCTTCGGTCAGTCTCGCCAGTTCGGCAGCGTTCATTTTGAAGATGACAGGAGGGTATTCCCGCAATCCACGTCTGGAATCTGCAACAATCGGGATGTTTTCCGGAATGGATTGCAATGTATCCAGCACGTGTTGCGTTACAACTCCGGTCTCGGCGACATCCACCTGATCCATAACAATGATAGCGTCCACATTCGATGCGAGTTTTCTCAAGGAATCGGCCAGTGCCCCGGCAACTTCGGGCGGCGTAGGTGTCCAGTTTTTCGAATCGAGCCGATTCAGTTCCCGCGGTGGCTTTCCCGGTTCCATAACGAGTGGCTTGCAATAGGTAAAAGTTCGCCGAAGCGGGGTTGTAATAAAATGATCGAGGTTGACACCGGGCAATGAGGCAAGCGCACGTTGCAATTCGTAACCTTCCCCGTCTTCTCCGCAAAAGCCGATCAGGTGAAGCTTCCCCACTCCCAGAGCGACCAGATTATTCAACACCGTTCCGGCAGCTCCCGGTTGGGAACGGACACGGGTCACATTATAAACGGGCAATCCGGTTTCGATCGAATCTTCTGCGAGTGCCGGATCAATTTCCAAATAACGATCCAGGCAGAAATCTCCCACTATTGCGATCTGCAATTTCCGGTAACGGGCCGTGATTTCCTCAAATCGGTGTGGATTCATGAACTCTCCAACTGATGCAGCAAGTTATGTACGAATGCGATGTTGTCGCATTGCAGGTAGTGCATCGTCCCTCCCATGCGGGCGTAGCTTTTGCAGAAGCGTAAATAGTACGCCGCGTTATCTTTGGTCGGCTCTCCCTGCGACCAGTCCCAGCCGCCACCATCGGCCAAATCGACAACATACAGATTCAAATCCTTGACAACTTCCTGCCCGGCATTCAGGCGAATATTGTTGACACAACTGAGCGTCTTTTCAAAAACCTGTGGCCCCATGATAGCCGAACCGATGGAAAGCACGACGCCACCATCAAGCCGTTCAACCGAACCTCCGAACAGTTTGAAATCGAGTTCACCTGCCCGACCGATCGCCGAACCGCTGAAGATGGGGTGATTGGAAATAATGTCGTACCCGATCCCGGGATGAACGGTCATCGGTATCCGATGCCTCCATGCCTGCGCGAGAATCGAAGCCTGTTTCCAGCGATGTTCAATCGGTATCGCCCCGCCGATCCAGTTCTGTTTTTTCATCGCATGGTACAAATCGGCCCGTGCCGCGGTTAATGGATGCTCCGGTTCACTGCGAATCAACTCCAGTAACGAATCGGGAGTCGGCAGGGTGACTCCATCCTCGTTGATGAACCGTCCCATCGATTGCCCATAACCGAGACCATCAAGCGCCCCGGCCATGATAGCCAGGTGGATATTTTGGGCGGTTTCGTCCCAGGTGCCGAACTGTCCTTTGGCAACATTCATGCGCACGCTTTCGGTCGATGCCCCAAACCAGGCGTATTCCCAATCGTGAATCGAGCCTGCCCCGTTGGTCGCCAGGTGCGTGAGCCAATCTTTTGCCATCATCCGTTCCAGCAGGCGGACGGCTCCGTTTCGCAGCAGATGGGCCCCGTAAATCAGCATCACCCCGGCATCTCGTTTGCGAGCTTCGAGAATGGCGTTGGCACATCCCTGAATTTGCGTCAACAGTTCAGCCGAGATTTCCGGCGGCGGAGCATCGGGAGATTTGATAATCTGATCGACCGTGGTCAGACTTTCCCGCTGCTCCAGAGGCAGCACGTGTAACCGGGAAAGATCAAGCGGTAAAACGGATTTCGTCATGAATTCAGGATCGCTTCCATCAAAACGGTACTGTCACGAAAATCGGGGATGACCACATCGGCACCAACATCGAGCAGACGATTTCGCTTCCATTGATCGAACTGACCCGACCCGTTATGCGCTTCGTCACTGGCAACCGCGACCGCGATTCCACCTGCCTGTTTCGTGTTCTCGATTTCGACATATCCATCACCAAATGAAAGAAGCGAATCCCCCGAGATGTCATGCTCATCGAGAATCCGTTCAATCACCATCTGTTTGGAGAAATCCTTGTAGTTATCGAGTGCCCCGAAAATGCGGCCTTCAAAGTAATCGGTGATCCCGAGAAGCTCCGCTTCCTGTTTGACGAATTGCTCATCGGTTCCACTGGCCAGGTGCAATGTCAACCCCAGTGACCTTAAATGTTCCAGCAGTTTTCTGGCTCCGTAAACGAGTAGCGAATCGGGATCAATGCTCCCATCGCGCAACCCTGCGGTACGATCAGCGATCCGTTCATCGAGTCGGCGAAGATATTCATGCTTGTACCAAAGCGGTTCGCGTGGTTCGCCGCCCCGCTCGGTGATACGCTGAGCTAATTGGATCATCTGGTAAATGGTCTGCTTTCCATTGAGACGCATGATATCGTCCAGTGCCAATGCTGCCCGTTCCTCTTCGGTTTCTCCTTCTTTTGGGGGGAGCATTTCCACAAACATGGGCACCATGACATCGGGCCACCCCTGACGGATCAGCGAAAGTGTTCCATCGAAATCGAACAGGACATGCTCGATGCTGTCACGCGGTTCAAAACCGGGTGTGAATTCGACGACGCCTTCAAAGCGGGAGAGGTATTTGTCGGTTGGTCTTTCCCTTTCGATTCCCGCCTCTTTTTCCATGAAAGCGTAGGCGAGCAGATGAAAGATTGTCATTTGAGCGTCTTCGACGCGACCGTAATGCCTGTCTTCAATGACCAGAACATGATCGGCAATTTTTTCCAACGCTCCACGAGCCGCCCCAACCAATGCCACGGTTTGCACACCATTTTCGTTGGCCCATTCAACCGCTTTCACCAGATTCGGCGAGTTCCCGCTGACGCTGGAAGCGAGCACGATATCACCCGGCTGTGCGAAGTTCATCAGTTGACGAACAAATACGTCTTCGTAGCTGTAGTCGTTGCCCAGTGCCGTCATCCAGCCGACATTATCAGCCAGGGAAACAACACGGAATCGATCCGGCCAGCAATCAGACGAACCTTTTCCCAGATCGGTTGCAAAGTGGGCCCCACTGGCTGCATTGCCGCCGTTTCCGATGACAAATACGGTTTTCCCGGCGGCACACGCTTCACGCAACAGATGAATGAGCCGTTCAATCCCATCCAACGGCAACCCCGCAAGAAGATCTCGCTGACGGGAAAGGTAATCATTCATCCAGGTTTTGCAGACAGTTTGTATATTCATGGTGATTAAAAAGTTGGACGCTTGCCACGGATTTGACACCGTGCTTTGAAAAGAAAGGCTTACGAGTCGTGCCGATCGCGGGAAAAGGTTCGTTCAGGAGCGGCAGATTCCCAACATTTCGTAGCCGGTATGAAAGCCCTTGCCGCCGGAGCCCATGCTACTAACAGAGTAGAGACCTGTCAACGATTTGGAATACGTCCCTGATGCAAGGTTCCCAACTGAAGCGATCGAGTTCCATTATTTTTTCGTGTTTGAAAACAAGAACTCTTCGAAACTATGGCTTCGTCTTGGATTTATCATCGGGTTCAGTGGGAGTCAGCTGTTCAACTCGATACAAGTCTGTACCAGTGCGGATGTAAAGGGCATTCCCCACGACAGCGGGAGACGCCTTGATCGTCCCCTTTAAGCGGTTCACTTTCACCAAATCCATCCGGGCGTTCGGCTTCAGCACGGTGATCTTTCCTTCCTCGCTGCACAGATAGAGCAGATGGTTGATCAACACGGGCGAGGCGGAATACTTTCCGGTCACTCGACGCTTCCGTTTTATCTTGCCCGTTTCGCAATCCAGAGCCGTGATGATTCCTTTTTCGTTAAGCATGTAAATTTGCCTGTCCACCAATATCGGCGATGGAATTGTCGTCACGCCCCGACGGTAAACCCAACTGACATGCGAATCGGTTACGTCTCCACTGCCTCCAGGACGGATAGCCGCCAGAACCGGTTCAAAGAATCCCGTGCAAAGATAAACCTGTTTGTCGTCGGTAACCGGTGCGGGAACATTCGAGAAACCGAGATAACGGACGTGCCAATATTCTTTGCCTGTGCGCGGATCATACGCATGTGCCTGATCGGGGCCGGGACTGATCAACAAATCTCCTTCCGCTCGACTCCACAGTAGTGGAGTGGCGAATGCCCGATGAGTAATCGGATTTTCCCTCAACGGAGCCGTCCGTTTCTGTTTCCAGAGAATTTTTCCGTTTTCTTTCTTCAGGGCGGCCACATATTGAAAGTCGGCTCCGTCACAGGTGACAATCAAGCTTTCCCGATAAGCGATGGGCGAACTTCCCGGACCTCCCTGATGTTCAATTTTCAAATCGTTATTTTTCCAGAGGATCTTTCCTGATTTTCTCGAAACCGCGGCAGTGCCGTAAGTCCCGAAATGGCAATAAACGGCAGCTTCATCGATCACAGGTGTAGGCGAAGCATAACTGTTGTCTTCATGAATCCGCTTCGGAGAAGAAACGTCGAACAATTCGACCTGGTGCAAGATGCGTCCACTTTGCGAATCGAGACCGATCGCCTGTAAAGATATCCCGTTGCCCGCTGGAACGCTTTGCACCGCTGTCGTCACCCAGATTTCGCCTCCATCAACAACAGGGGACGACCACCCCAGCCCCGGTATCGACGTTTTCCAGGCAATGTTTTTCTTCTCGTTGAATTCAACAGGTACAACACTTTCGCCAGCATGCCCCTGACCGCCGGGGCCACGAAATTGCGGCCAGGAATCACTCGCAACAATCCGGGCAAAGGAACCAGTCAAGAGAAAGAAACAAAGTAGCTGGTAAATTCGATTTCGCACAGAACAGACATCCATCCGGTTATTCATTTTCGATAAATCGGTATTGGGGGAAATGGCAAAGTTCAGTAAAATCACGCCCGTTGGAATCGGGATTGTCGTAACCAATTGACCGCGGCAAAACACCAGAACAGACGTGGCTAAAGGGGCCGGTTCCCTCTCGGCTATCAGGCGATGTGGTAACGAACGGTGTTGTAATAAATCATCCTGCAAAAAAGTGACTGAGGTAACGTGATCGAAGTAACATGAATGAGGGAAGCAACAGGGCTGAGGTAAACAGTGCCGATGTATGCGGGTGCCTTTTCAGGGCTTGATTTTTTGGGGGCTGTTTTTCGTCATCCACTGTGGCCAGCCCGTTGCCGTTCGTTACGCCTGATCCCCCTGTTGGTGGAATGAGTTTGCGCGGGTTGTTGTTTCGACAGTTCGAACCTCGGGAAAGTTTTTATGAAAATCCGAAATCCATTCATCGCACGTGCGATTGTGAAATGCTGCCTCTACTTACTGAGGCTGCTCTATTCGTCCTGCCGGATCGTCCTGTACGAGGAAGAACCGAATTCCAGCCCCTATTCGAAACCGATCCGTTCATGGAGTTACAATACCGATTATATCGCCGAACCGGCTCAAGAGAAACACCTTTATTGCATGTGGCACGATATCCTGCTGATGTCGACTTTCTGTGGAGTCTCCGGGAATATGGCTGCTTTGGTGAGTCAGCATCGGGACGGCGGTTATCTCTCGATTATTCTGGAAGAACTGGGAATCAAGCCGATCCGGGGCTCAAGCCGTCGTGGCGGCTCGAAAGCGGTGAAACAGTGTCTGGAAGCCGCGGAAAACTATCATATTTCGATCACTCCCGACGGCCCAACCGGCCCGCGGCATCAACTCAAACCGGGAATCGTCTTTCTCGCTTCGCAGTCTGGTCGAAAAATCGTACCTGTCACTTCCTGTTGTAAACGGTACTGGCGTATCAGGGCGAAGTGGTCTGACATGCTGATCCCCAAACCATTTACAACGGTTCTTGTCATCACCGGGAAGCATTTTTCCATTCCGGAAAAGCTCGAACGTGAACAGCTTCAGGACTACGTTGAGAAACTGGAGCAATACATGCACGAGTTTACGAAGAAATACGAATCATTCTCCGAAAGTTTGCAGATTCTCGAAAAACAGCGGGACGAACCAACGGCTTCGCAACAACGTGCTGCCTGAATGGCAGGGCGTCGAACTTGCACGCTCCCGCCCGGCGTGATGTTTCGGTATCCGTGATATTTCGGTATCATTGAAACAATGGAAACCGAAAAAAATCAGACTGAGCAACCTGAAGGCGCGGCCCAACCTGAAGAGAAGGCCGGCGAAAAGAAAACGCCCAGAGAGAAGGTGCGCACCTTTCCGACATCACCGGGTGTCTACCTGATGAAAGATAGCGAAGACCGCGTAATTTACGTCGGGAAAGCGGTGAACTTGAGGTCTCGGGCGTCCAGCTACTTTCTGGCAGCGGCTGCAACGGAACGACGCACGGCAGAACTTGTCCGAGCGATTGCGGATATCGATTATCTGACAACCGACAACGAAGTCGATGCCCTGCTGCTTGAAGCGAGGTTGATCAAGGATATTCAGCCACGTTTCAACACCGACCTGAAAGATGACAAGACTTTTCCCTATCTGGAAATACACATTCGCGACGATTTTCCACTGGTTGAATTCACGCGAACTCCCCAGGCAAAAGGGACAAAGCTGTACGGCCCATTTACAAACGCAGGCCAACTCCGCGAAACCATCTCGGTTCTGCAGAAAATATTCAAATTCAGAACGTGCTCACTGGATATCGACGAAAACGACGAACGCTGGAAATGGTACCGTCCCTGCCTGCTGGCGAGCATCAACCAGTGCAGCGCTCCGTGCAATTTGAGGATCAGCAAGGAAGCGTACAAAAAGGATATCCAACGCCTGCGTCTGTTTCTGGAAGGACACCGGACAAAACTGTTCCGTGAACTGAAACAGGAGATGGAAAAGGCATCCAAAGAACTGCAATTCGAACGGGCAGCGGCGATTCGGGATCAGCTTCGGGCACTTGAATCGATTGAACTGCGGGGAGAACTCGACACGCACCAACAGCCGGAAGCATTTTATATCGACCCCAAAAAAGGGATGCACGGCTTGAAAAAAATCTTCAATCTGCCCGAACTTCCCCGCAGGATCGAGGGGATGGATATTGCCCATCTACAGGGGGGCGAAACGGTTGCTTCTGTGGTGCAATTCATCGATGGTCTCCCGTTCAAGCACGGTTACAGACGCTACAAAATTCGTACCGTCGAAGGAGTGGACGATTTCGCGTCGATGCGGGAAGTCGTTTCCCGCCGGCTGAGATCTCTGAAGAAACATGGGGATTCGTTTCCGGACATTCTGCTGATCGATGGGGGGAAAGGCCAATTGAACGCGGCTCTGGAAGCGATGCGGGCCATCGATGTCGAACCGCCCATGACGATCTCGCTTGCCAAACGCGAAGAGGAAATCTACCTTCCCGGCGAGGCGGAACCGAAAAAACTTTCCCGGCACTCCTATGCACTGCGGCTTCTCCAATACGTTCGGGATGAGTCGCACCGCTTCGCCCAGCACTATCATCACATTTTACGAAACAAAGCAACCTTTGATGGATAACAGTTCGAAACAGCCCGAGTTCGATCCACATGCGAGGGAGTTTTCTTCGCGAGACTGGACGATTATGGCCTACTTCGCCGGTTTGGGCATTGTTCCGCTAATCGTCATTCTGATCGTAATTTATTTTCTGTTTGCCAGAAACCCGAACTTCGAAAACTTTGCTCCCGCTCCCAAATCAGAACCGCATCAGGAATCGGGTTCTCAAACATCGCAATCCCTATTATGGCATCTCCCGAAAAAGACCGGTGCATGAGAAGTCGACTCCTGCCGGTTTCCATAGCTGGAATCATTATCTGTTCGCTCGGCTGGACGTGGATCAGTTTCAGCTTCGATCCCTTTCGTGAAACGGGCGCGCTGGCCAGCACATCCCGCCCTTTTGCCCTGTTCTTTTCGCTGGCCGTTTTGGGATCTGTCGCCTATTTCATTGCAATCTGGCAGGCAATCGTTCACCCGCACACTTTTCGACTCAAGGAAATTATTGGCGTCGCCGTGCTGTGCCGCCTGTTGCTGATTCCGAGTATCCCTATTCAGGAAATCGACCTTTATCGCTACCTCTGGGATGGATATGTCATCAATCAGGGAGTCAACCCCTACCGCTACACTCCCGAGCAAATAAAACAGGCCCTCGCAGCGAGTGCATCCCCAAACCGTCCCGATGCTCCTCCCCTGCCGGACGAACTTTCCCATCGTGACCACACCAAACCCGCTTCCGTCAATCCGGAAATTGTCTCACTGGTCTCCCTGTGCCAGACGCAACCGGAAGTTCACCGCATTCTCGACAGTGTTCATTTTTCCGAATTGCCCACGGTCTATCCTCCGGTCAGCGAAGCGGTTTTCGCTCTCTCGGTTTTCACAACACCACGCGATACATCACGCTATGTTCGACTCGTTGTGTTGAAGACCTGGTTAATGCTGTTCGATCTGTTGACTCTTGGAGGGATCGTTGTCCTGCTGAAACAGCTCTCCATTCCCGGAAGCTGGGCCGTCGTCTATGGCTGGTCTCCTCTGGTTTTGAAAGAATACGCAAACTCCGGACACCTCGATACGATCACGGTCGCCTTCAGTCTCTGGAGCGTGATTCTGCTGATCCGAACCGTTGAGCTGACTGATTCCCGTGTGAACGATCATCCTCGCAAAAAGGCGATTCTCCCGCTGCTTTGCAGTGCGGTTCTTTTTGCATGCAGCATCGCGGGCAAGCTCTACCCCCTTGTTCTGACTCCTGTGCTTCTGGTTTTTCTTCTGAGACGTCTGGGAACCCGATTGACCGGAACCTGGCTTGTCACTTCCGTCCTGGCGTCTTTCCTGTTCCTCTCGCCATGGATATTTGCCGATCTCGGCCAATCTGCTCCGGGCACCCAAACATCACAACAGACCGAAGCGACAGCCGGACTGAAAGCCTTTATGACACGCTGGCAGATCAACGACTGGATTTTCTCTGTCATCAATGAAAATATTCTGCCCGATTCCCAAAGGAGATCGCCCACTCCCTGGTTTGTGTTTGTTCCCGACAACTGGAGGGAAGCAATTGCCCACTCCATTCAACAAGAACAACAGGAACAGGAACAACAGGAACAGCAACAACAGGAACAGCGGAAACAAAACCATGCAACGACACGCCTCCTCCCCGAAATCAGTTCTTTCCTGATTGCACGGGCGATTACCCTGGCGATCTGGGGGGGCATCACGGTTTATCTGCTCATTGTGCTTTGGCGTGAGCCGACCGCCCGGTCTTTGGTGCATCAATCATTTTTGGTGCTGGCCTGGTTCTGGCTTCTCGCACCAACACAAAACCCGTGGTATTGGACCTGGGCGATTCCGTTTCTGCTTCCGAGTCATCGAATCGCCTGGTTGGGAATTTCATCCGTTCTGTTCGCCTATTACGTCCGTTTTCCTCTGCTCTATTTTGAAACCAACGGCGTGGTGCCGGGCACGGCAATGTCCGGCTGGACACTGTTCAGCGATGTCGTTGTCTGGTTGGAATTTGCACCACTTATGCTTTGGATTCTGTTCTACAAAAAACAGGGAGAACCGAACTGCGACTGACAGCCTGTTGAAGTTGTCGCCCGTCCGAAATTCACTATCGGTTGGAATAGCATCGAATCCTATCAGAAGAACCACGGTTCCCGGGTAGATTTTTTGCGAACCTCGCAAGAACTTCGCGCGTCCCCCCATCCAAAGCCAATCAGCTATTCGGTGCGAGCATGAAGTCCTCATCAATTCCATCAAGAGGCTCGAATTCTCACTGGCTCTGAAAGACGGGCTTTCATAGGATGAATCGATCGACATTATTGAACAGATTCGGAACAGATTGAACAGATTCGGAACAGAGTTGCCAGATTGAAGCTGGTCATTTCTGATTTAATCCGAAGCGGCTTTCAAGGGAGGCCAATAAATGAACAGTCGAAAGTTGGCAAAGTTGGGCGTACCATCTCACCTCATAAACGACGCGATCCAGGCCGTTCAGTCTGTCGCCAGGTACAACCGAACCGTGGCAAAGGAATTGCGAATCGACATTCAAGATGCAGTTACCCGCGTGATCAAGTTTCCCGAACAGATGACGGGAGATACCCACTTCAGCGATTTCGCCCGAGCTATCATCGAGGATCGACAATTCGTTCGGCCAGATCCGATCGATTACAAAACATGGGGCGACGATATCGACCAGGGCAGTCATGACCAAATGGCTCAGGCCTGCTCGCTGCCGATGGCTGCGGGGGCGGCTCTGATGCCGGACGCCCATATCGGCTACGGGTTACCCATTGGAGGTGTCTTGGCTCTGGATAATGCCGTTGTTCCCTACGCGGTCGG
Organism: Planctomycetaceae bacterium; assembly: GCA_027000105.1. GTDB lineage: Bacteria > Planctomycetota > Planctomycetia > Planctomycetales > Planctomycetaceae > Rubinisphaera. The sequence continues at coordinate 10,543 of JALTOP010000359.1, forward strand.
CGTGGATATTGCCTGTCGAATGAAGATGACAGTCTACCCAATGACCAGCCACGACATGTCGAAGCAGCGAAATCTGCTTGTTGAATCCCTGGAACGGGGAACAGTCTTCGGTGTCGGCAAGGAGCAGAAGAAACGGCAGGACCATGAAGTCATGGATAAAGATTGGTCGATCACCCGCATCACCCGAGAAAGGAAAGACCGGGCGCACAAGCAGTTGGGAACCAGTGGATCGGGCAATCACTTTGTCGAGTGGGGCATGCTCTACCTCGATGAAGATGATGCCGAACTTGGCCTGTCGGCTGGCGAGTACGTAGCCCTGCTGAGTCATAGCGGAAGTCGTGGCGCAGGCTCGGCGGTCTGTAGCGTCTACAGCGACAGGGCTCGTGCAAAGTTGCCGAAGAAGTACAGTGACCTTGCACGACTGGCCTGGCTCGATATGGATAGTGAGGACGGTCAGGAATACTGGGCAGCGATGAATCTGATGGGTGACTACGCTGCTGCCAACCACGATGTCATTCATCGCCGAGTCGCAAAACTGGTCGGCGAAAAGCCGATCGCGATGGTGGAGAACCATCACAACTTTGCCTGGTTGGAGGAGCATGCAGGCAGGAAGGTTTACGTCCATCGCAAAGGCGCCACTCCTGCAGGCAAGGGTGTTTTAGGGGTGATCCCCGGTTCGATGGGTGATCCTGCTTACGTGGTTCGTGGTAAGGGGAACGCCGATTCACTCTGCTCCGCTTCTCACGGTGCAGGGCGACGGATGAGCCGCAAGAAAGGAAAGGAAACGTTCAACTTCCAGGCGATTCGTCGTGATCTGGCTAAAAAAGGGATCGAGGTTTTGAGTGCGGGAGCGGATGAGGTTCCCGGCGTCTACAAAAACATCAACGAAGTCATGGCTCAACAGACCGACCTGGTTGAAAAAGTGGCCCGATTCGAGCCACGCATCGTCAAGATGTGTGGTGATGGTTCAAAGGCAGAAGATTAGACGCCGACTTCACCCGACTGATCGGACCAACGCCGCACCGGCACCAACTCGCGGCCAAAACCGTATCAGTCGAGTTTCTGTATCCCCGGTGGAGTAGGGCAGGCAAGAGCGTGCCCTACTGTTACTGTTGCTCTGGTTCTCGAACCTTGTATTCGCCGTTGGCCAGCATTTCCTTGATGGTGTAGTAAACACCCCGAACGAAATCGTATTCCTTGTCCTCGATGCGTTTGAGCACCGTGGAAAATGGGAAGCTCATGAGTTCGACTTCGGTACTGCGGACAGCATAGTCCGTTCCGTATTCGTCGGTTACGGTCACCCATTCCATATCGAAATCGGCGACACATTTATTGCCGAGGTATCCACCGAAAATTTCGATTACTTTCTGCTCATCGTATTGTGGTGATTGATCTTGCTGCCATGCACGGAACGCAGCGTCGTAATCCTTGAGTGTCGGTGCCGTGACGGATGGAAGGTACGTTGATATGAATTGCGGTCCGTCACCACCGAGGGATTGAAGCCAAGCAAGTTCGTCGCCGGCAACAACAGTGACTGTCTGCGGGACTGGTGTAACGCTCTTGTTGTGAGCGATCACTTCGCCATCTGGCGTGTCGATTTTGACCTCGCGAGGTTCATCAACCACGGGATTGCATCCGATGATGGGGATTAGATTCAATAATGAATGCCAGAAACGCCATGACAAGGGCACACAGCATTGCTCCGCACGAAGAACTTGTATTAGACTGAGTTCACTCTACACAACCCGTTCGACTCGGAGCCCGGTTCATTCTGTTTAACCAGGGAGGATTTGTCAAGGAAATGGAGGGGAAGTTGTGAAAGGGGCATAACGCTACTTGCGCATTGGGCTTGTTTTTGTAGAACGGGCGGGTAGAAATGAGAGGATTATTTGACGTAACTCTAATCAATCACGGGGGCAAGTTGTCCCTACCCGGCTTTTTCGATGGGCGTTGGGGTGAGTGCCGCATTGTATGTTGGTTGCGATGGGTGGAGGCAACCCGGCAGCATGCCATCCCAGCCATAAGCGACCAGGCCAAGGAAATATACACAATTCACCGTCGAGTGGTATTGATACATTCGCCAACAATGCGGTAACCGTTCACACCCCGGGGAGGAGTGACGGGGGTGGTTGGTTGGCGAAGGTTTTCGTCAGGGAATCCGTCAGATACTCGAAGACATTGCGTTTTTGCTGTCGGCAGGTTTCAATGATCGTCAACATCGTCTCCACAAAACGACTTCCCTTTTCGCTTTGCGTGCCGAATGACAGTTTTCGCCAAATGACCGCATGACGCAGCGCCCGTACGCTCGCATTGTTGGTCGGCTCGTCATCGTGACCACTCAACCGGCAACCACATCGCCGACAGGATTCGGGGATGCAAGGCACGATGGCATCGATCTGTTCGATCGGCACCAGTTCTCGCTGATGCTTTTTGTGACCTTTTTGCCCGCCCTGTTTTC
>JALTOP010000360.1 GCA_027000105.1 Planctomycetaceae bacterium
ACCATAATCACCCTTTCAAAAACCGTTCGTACAGGTTACCTTTATACCTTAACAACCTGTCCAGTTTTTGGGGTCCAGCACAGACACCCGTTACAAAACAAATTGCCTTTTTAGAATTTGTCTTTGCCCATTCTATAATTTCTGAAATTGTGTGAGTAGTCGAGGTTAAATTTGTTGCCCCGGCATCACTTCTAGATATCTCACCTACTGAATGGCCACTGTATAGAGCTGTCGCGGCCTCAATTATCGTTGGAGTTGGCTGGTAGCGACCTGACACCCAAGTTTCAGGATCTATTATTGGACCATCTGTAAAATTTAAAACTTTTTCAAAAACATCAGAAAGTGTCTGTTCGTTGCTTTTAATCGGCAATAGGATGCCGTCATTTTGATGTGTCTTTGCTACAACCGACATTTGATCTGGAGCTTTTGTTGCAACAAGAATCGGAGCAATAATGCATTCATGACTCGACTCATGAAAATTTTTGAGATCAAGAGCATAATCCCAGACTTGATCTATAGCGTGTGCTAAAAATTCCTTTTCGCCCACTTTGAATTCAAGAACAAAGAGAACGGGACCAATAACAATTACAACATCAACTCGCTTACCAAGTCTTGGAATTGAATATTCAAAATATACATTTCCTTGAGTAGAGACGAGTGGCAAAAAAGATTTTAAAATTCGAATTTCTTCAACCCAGGCATCACGCTGAGTGGGCTCAAGACCGAAGTTATTGTTTTTTACCATCTCTCCAATGATTGCCTCGTCGCTTGTAGCAAGAAATGATACAATCGAATCGGAATAGAAATGTCGGTTTAATGTGTTTTCTGTCATGGTGCTTCAAAACTAGAATTCAACCTGGAAATGTCTGTAACCGAGCTGCTTCCCGGACGGTAAGACTTCGGCATTGTGAAGGGTCCGGATGAATATAATAGTGCCCATCTTTTGAGATGTGGCTTGTTATGGTTGTTGAAGGCCTCTCTGCCACCTGGACCCGGAATCGATCGGCAAACAGGCTTCCCGAGAGAGCCTTGCGAACGTTCTGATGATTGGGCAGCAGGTCGCCGGGAAAGTCTTTCAGGGATGGTGAATACTCATTTTCCCCGGCAAAACAGGCTGCGAAAAGGTAGCGATGAAGATCTTCCGGAATATGCCCTCGGGTTGCATGATTGAACACTCCCCGCATCTTTCGGTCTGAAAACCAATGTTTCAGGTAAACGGGATTTGCCCGATGCGGAATCCATTCGGATCCACGATCAAGATCAGCCTGTTTCATTTCGGAAACAGCCTTTTTTATAGCGAGTTTCAGACCTGATTGTTCTTTTCCCAAATTCCGGTACCAGGGTGACCTGGTAGCTCTGGCAATCTGTTTGAGCCATTCGGTACAGGTGTCTTCCTGCTTGGAAAGCCCTGAACGCAGACGTGGCAAATCTCCAAGTACTTTTGAGACAGGGGCCGGTTCAGCCGGTGCCAATGCCATGGGAATTCTGTCGACAGCAAGATCCTCCCGGATTCCAAGAATTATCAGGCGATGTCTCGCCTGCGGTACACCATGGTCTTCCATTCGGATGACAAAGTTTTTGAAGTCCGGATTGGAATGCTCCCCAAACATGTGGAGTTGGGAGGAATCATTCAGAGAGTAGAGTCGATAGGAACTCTTGACTCCTCCAGACTTTCTGCCGGTTTTCCCCAAGCTTTGACGTGGGTTCTGCAGATCATGGACGATCTGCTCAAAAATCCTTTTGTTGCTGACGGTCGCAGAAAGAAGCCCTTTGACATTTTCCATGACAAATACCGCAGGCAGATGCGTGGCAATTACTTTCAGATATTCCTGGTAAAGAAAATGGCGATGGTCCTGTTCCGGTCTATAATCCTTCTTTCCACGATTGCGGGATCTTCCAACCAGTGAATAGGCCTGACAGGGGGGACCTCCCAGGAGAACCCAGTCTTTCACATCGCCAACCGCCTGGGAAAGTGAATTCTCGATCACTTTTTTGAATTTCCTGTTTCCCAGCTCTGCACAAACAGCTTCCCTTTCTGCTGCCTCTGCCTGCCGGGGGTACTTCTCGAACAGATCATGCATGCGTTCAGTCAAAGAACGTTCTGTCTGCTGCAATACCTGATAGTATAAATCTGGAATGTTTTGAGGCGGGAACTGTCTTGTGAAACTTCTCAAACGCAGCGTCTCATGCGATCGAATCTCTTTCTCGATGGAGAGACGTATCTGAAATTTTGGGGAATCCGGTTCCTGATACGGATATCGCGCAAACCCCTCACCAAGCCCACCGGGGCCGGCGAAAATATCAACAACTGGAATGGGGCTCCTGTTTCTTTTCTGTTCCATGCTGCCGTTGTACTCGATCTGCCGGTTTGTTTATGCCACACACCGGGAACACCTGGAATGAAACTGCCGCATTTACCAAAATATGCTTCAGCGAATCGAACATCCAGCGAAGCCTCTGGCACATGAGATGCATCTATGAGCATGTTAACTTCAATCATTCATCTTGGGAATAAACAGCGACCCGCTTTGAGTCCGCTACTGCACACTCGACCGGATCACGTTCCGTCCATGCTTTGAGTTTCGCTTCATCGACCGGATCGTGAACGTGCTCGATTGCCTGAGACAAAAAAGGATCCGCTCCACGTAGCGGCATTAATACGGCAAAGCGGGGAAGTTGCTCATCTTCCAACAGTTCAGGGTAAGGGGATCGGATTTCCCAGGTATAGGCCAATGCCTGCACCAATTGATAAAGCGTCGCGATTCCCAGAACGGCAGAACACAGCATTGAGAGCAACGTCATCTTTCAACCCTCTACTGCCACAGTGGCGAGTTCAGGGGACCTCTGTTTATCTTCTCCATCCCGTCTCGAAGCTCCCTCTCCACGACACTATGTTATCCCAAAGATTACCCAAGACAAGACATTACCCAAGCCAAGAAGCAAGACATGATTGGGAATCCCGAATCGGGAATGGATCAGTTGCAATGGAGAATTCGTTTGCATTACAACTGGTTTTTCTTTTATTCGTCAAGATCAGCGGGTTCCATCATGATATTCAAATGGCTGAAAAATCGCCGCCGCAGGAAGCTGCTTGCCCAGCCATTTCCCGATAGCTGGCTCACTTATCTGAAACAGAACGTGCATTTTTATCGTCGTCTTTCAGAAACGCAACAACGGAAATTGCAGAATATTCTTCGCGTGATCGTTGCGGAAAAAAACTGGGAGGGTTGCAAGGGATTTGTTGTCACTGAGGAAGTAAAAGTCACGATTGCTGCACAGGCTGCCCTGCTCGTGCTGGGAATGCAGGAAGAATATTTCGATCGCGTGCAGTCGATACTCGTTTATCCCACTGTCTATATCGCTGCTGAAAAAACGATGGGACCTGGTGGCGTTGTAACGGAAGGAAATTCTGCACGGGAGGGAGAGGCGTGGTATCGTGGGCCGGTTATTTTTTCGTGGGATGACGTTTTACGGGGCGGTCGGCATGACCACGATGGTCGCAATGTCGTCTTACACGAATTTGCCCATCAGCTCGATATGCTTAACGGCCGTTTTGCAGACGGGATACCGCCGATGGCAAGCGAACAGCAATACGAACAGTGGCAAAAAGTTTTCCATTCGGAGTACAATCGACTTGTCCACGACTGCAGAAATCATAAACGCTCACTGCTGGATTGTTACGGAACGACCAATCTGGCCGAGTTTTTTGCAGTCGCGACTGAATGTTTTTTCGAGCGTTCCCGACAAATGAAGCAGAGCCATCCTGCTCTCTATGAAATACTGGCAAATTATTATCATCAGAACCCGATCGAGTATCATTGAACAATCGCAGTGAGGGATACTTCATTGAGTAGTGGCGAAAGGCAACCGTGATGGATCGAAAAGTTTATCTTTCAGGTGAATTGGTGGCCGAGGCTGACGCGAAGATCTCCATTTTCGACAGCGCAGTCATGCTCGGCGATACCGTGACGGAATCGACTCGAACATTTCGGCATATACCTTTCAAGCTGAAACAGCATATCGACCGCCTGTACCAATCGCTGAAAGTGACCCGTATCGATGTCGGGATGTCTGCCGAACAGATGATGGAGCTCACGCTCGATGTTTTAAAGCAGAATGAAGCGTGTTACGGGCCGGAGGAAGATTGCTGGATTGTGCATAATATTTCGCGAGGTCTATCAATTGCCGGGGCGGATCCGACCGTTCAATCTGGCCAGGCAACAGTGATGATTTTCACACAGCCGATGGATCTGCGCAGTTGGGCGAGTTTTTATTCCAAAGGTTGCCACGCCGTCACCGCGATGAGCCGCATCATTCCTTCGCAATCGCTCGATGCAAGAATCAAAAACCGCAGCCGACTCGCTTATACGCTGGCAGAGATGGAAGTCAAACTTGTCGATCCCCTCGCTCAGGGAGTTATTCTCGATATCGATGGCAACATCGCGGAGAATAAGGGAAGTAACCTGTTTTGTGTCCAAAAAGGAAAGCTGCTCACACCAACAACTGATAATTGCCTGGCGGGCATCAGCCGGGAAACGGTGCTGGAGTTGGCTGATCAGCTCGGCATCGAAACGCACCAGTGCCGCCTGCAACCGTATGATTTTTATACCGCGGACGAAATTTTCTTCACCAGCACCCCTTACTGTATGATGCCGGCTACAAAGTTCAACGGTTTGCCTGTTGGTGACGGAAAGGTGGGCGAGATCACGAGGCGTCTGCTCAACGCGTGGAGCGAATTGGTTGGTCTGGATATTGTCGCTCAGGCAGAGGCGCAACTCAGTCAGTAGTGGTAGCGTGCGTTGTAACGCACTAAAAGCATAATGCCGTTCAATGGTGCGTCTCGACGCACTCGACGGCTTTTGAAACTCGCCTGTCTGCGAATTCAGCGTGAAAAGCTCTTGGCGTCTTTGCGGCCTGGCTTGGATGAGGATAACCGTTATCGCTTTGGCTTGTCTGTTTTGGTTTCATCCGATTCCAGACGCAATACGCATCGAAAACCGACTCGCGGGTCGCGGGCACTGAGTGAGCGGCTGTCGCGACGCCAGAGGCTCCAATCAGACCCACTTCCTTTAACAACGTGGTGGGATTTCGGCTTTGCCGTTCGTGGCCCTTTCCAATTCCGCGGGACTTCGTTGAATTCCTCGGCGAGTTTTTGATAGGCGTCTTAGCGATACCAGTCGGCACACCATTCCATTGCGTTGCCGGCCATATCGAAAACACCGAAAGGGCTTCTATCAGTGGGATAACTTTTGACCGCGGAAATCTGCCCCGGTTTTCGGGAATGGCTCCAGGCGGGACGTCCAAATCCCCAAGGGTGGTCAAAACCATTGTTTCCACGAGCGGCCTTTTCCCATTCCGCTTCAGTAGGAAGTTCCTTGCCTGCGTACCTGGCAAAGCCGACCGCGTCTCTCCAAAGCATTCCCATGGCCGGATTTTGCGGGTCGTCATCTTCATTGGCCAAATGTTGTGGAGCCCGCTTTTCCAGTTTGATTTCGTATTCGCGGTATGTGTTGTAGGCGGCAACCGTCACCTCGTGTTCGTCGATATAAAAACTGTCGAGGTACATGCTGTGTTCGGGGGCTGCATTTTTATCGGCATTGTCTTTCCCTTGAATGAACACGCCTTCGGGAACCAGAACCATGACAGTTTGGTCAATTTCGCTAAAAATCCTGTTGGGATAGCCGGCCCTGTTATAACCCGCTTCAGGAATGACCGAAAAATTGGGAGGTAACTTCACGACGACTTGTGGTACCGGGCCGGATGTTTCAACTGGCCTGGTGGCGATAAATCGCGAAGAAGCGTTCTGGCTGGTTGGAATACTCGCTACAACTGAGTGAGCCTGTTCCCACTCCTTTCGTTCCTGTGCATCCATCAGCGCGTAATTGGGAGCCACTCTCACATCGTAGAGATGATCGAGATCTTCCTGAGAGAACGTTGGTCTGATCACCTTCTTTTTTTTCTTTACCTCGGGATCAGGTTTGCTTTCCGGGATCGGAACCGGGGCTGGTTGCTGCACAGTCGGTTCCGGTGTGGGGGGAGTTCTGTTTTGCTCCTCTTTTTTGCATCCCGAGCAGATCAGACAGATTGACAGGAAGAAACGCCAACTTCCAGAACCGGCGACAGTATCCAATAAGTCATGTGGGAGTTTCATGTTGCTTATTCTGCCCAACGCAGTTTAACTATTGGTGAATGCGTATTTAGCGATATTTGAAGTTCGCGAAGATTCTTCTGTACAGATGACCTGACCAAACGGTTCTCACATCGTAACGATCCTGCCTCGCTAGTCAATCTTCACTTAATGTTTCGATAAAATGTCACGATGAACGCGATTATCTGTTCTGTTGTTCACTTCGGTTTGTGGTTCCCCTTCATTTAGTGTTGAAGCTGCACTATTCTCTACAGAACGGTTGTTTCCTGATGTGACTGTTTTTATAGTCGGAGCTTTTCCGGCAGACTCCCGTGATGGGAGACTTACAGAATCTGTAGTTGGAGAGACAAGTTGAAGTTTTCGTTGATCGATGAAGTGAAGGAACTTGTGCCGAATAAGTCAATTCTGGCCGCGAAGAACCTGACCCGGGCAGAGGAATATCTGGCGGATCATTTTCCCGGTTTTCCGGTGATGCCTGGAGTCATGATGCTCGAAACATTGGTTCAGGCATCGGCCTGGTTGATGCGGATATCGAGTCAGTTCGAATACAGCACCATTCTGCTTAGCGAAGCGAAAGCGCTACGCTTCAAGAGTTTTGTCTCGCCCGGTGACCAACTGATCGTCAGTTCTACGGTTCACAAGGCGGATGGCGATCTCTGGACATTCAAGGCGAATGGAAAAGTGGATTCGCGGGAAGTGGTGAGTGCCCGACTTATCTTGAGGCAATTCAACCTGGGAGACAAAGACGAACAGTTGAAAGAGAATGATCTCAGGATGATCGATTCATTCAAACAGGCATGGGGCGAACTGGAGCGGACGATGCCGCAGGTTAATCAATGAATGATTGCTCAGGTTGTTGTTGAGCGGCTATTGGTCGGTGAACAACTACAAGGGGCGGGATACATGGGCAGGATCGTTAATCGAGTGTCACAGCGTATATTACAATTTGTCATGAATGGAAGATGAGAATGAAGTTCGAAGGTAAAAAAGTATTGGTTACCGGTGGAAGCCGGGGGATTGGTCGCGCGATTGTGGAAGCGTTTGCCCGTGAAGGGGCAGAGGTTGCCTTTGTCTATCACTCGAACGAACAGGCGGCCCAGGATGTCGTTTCGTCGTTGCAGGATCAGGGATTCGATAAAGTCAGTGCTCATCAATGTGATGTCAGTTGCCAGCAACAGGTGGATGATCTGGTTGAAAAACTGGTTGAGCAATGGGAGGGGATAGATATTCTGGTCAACAATGCAGGAATTGTAAAAGATGGACTTTTAGCGACAATGGATGGAGATTCCTGGTCGAAAGTCATTTCCACCAACCTCGATTCCGTTTTCTATTTCTGCAGGGCGGTTACCAGACCGATGATGTCCCAGAGACATGGGCGAGTGATCAACATGTCGAGCGTTGCTGCTGAATTTCCCAATCAGGGGCAGGCAAACTATGCGGCCAGTAAGGGGGGAATTCAGGGGCTGACCCGTTGCATGGCGACAGAGTTGGGCAGAAGGGGCATCACGGTGAACGCTGTTGCTCCCGGGTTTATCGAGACGGATATGACCGAAGCAGTCCGCAATGCCGCGGAGAAGGAGATCAAGAAACAGATTCCTTGCAGAAGATTGGGTAAACCGGAAGATATTGCTCAGGCCGTTCTTTTTCTGGCCAGCGATGAAGCAAGTTATATTACTGGACAAATACTGGCTGTTGATGGAGGGCTGACACTCGGTGGCATCTAGGATTATTGATGCGTTCCGGCATCCTTCTTGAATAATCGGGAGAGAAGCCCGGAAAAACTCGAATATCTGGTAATCCTTATTACTTTTTGCCTGTAAGTTTCGCGATAATGCGTGTAACTTATTTGAACTTTTTGAAGTGGGTTTGGCGATGATCGAGAGATGCTCACTGCTCGGTCGTTGCCCTTTGGCTGGTTATCCCGTGTGAGTTACGTGTATCGTTGAATGTTACCTCTTTGCTGTTTCCGTTGAAGTGGGCGAAGTGGTCGATTCCGGGCAGACGGGATGTCTCCGGAAGCGATTTTTTTGTCTGCGGGGAGACAGGCGAAGACGGTATCTGTTCAACGACAGGAGAGTAGTTCTAATGCCTTCAGAAGAAGAAATTTTAAGCAAGGTTCAAGAGACACTGATCGACGCGTTGGGTGTCGATGATGATGAAGTTGGTCCGGAAGCAACTTTGGTCGGTGACCTTGGTGCAGAGTCAATCGATTTTCTCGATATTGTCTTCCGGCTTGAAAAAGCGTTCGATGTCAAAATCCCGCGGGGAGAACTGTTCCCGGAGAATCTGGCCGCCAGTGATTCAGGCTTCGTCGAAGACGGGATGATTACCCCTGCGGGAATTGAAGAGCTGCGAGCGAAAATGCCTCACGCGGACATCGACAAATTGGCCCAGGATCCCAAAGTGGAGAATATTCAGGATCTGTTCACGGTCGGGATGATTTGCAAATTCATGGAAAAGAAACTTGCCAGTTGATATTGGCTACTTCCATCGCCCGTAAATGTGTTGCGGAATCGGTGAGCGAGAACCGGAAGCAGAGAGGCAGACGTGATTGCTTGTGAAGTCTGGCCGCTCTGTTTCTGGCATCGATTCATGGTGCAGGAAGCTACCGGGAGAGATATGTCGCGAGGTATATGTCGACTTGCATTTGCGGGCAGGGGGCGGATCAGCGAGATTTCGGGGATTTCCGATTTTGGCATGATGGCAGAAAAACCGGCCTGACCCTTCCGGTCGGTCTTTTCCGCCTGTTCCCGTCCTGTTTCAGTTGTAAAAGGTTTTCTGTCGCCATCTTGTTCCTGTTGTTAGTGGCTCAAAGAGATCGTCATGCGTTGGTTCTGGGTTGATCGTTTTGTGGAATTCAAGTCTGGAGTCAGTGCGACTTCCATCAAAAATGTTTCTCTGGCCGAGGAACATTTGCACGATCATTTTCCGGGCTTCGCGGTCATGCCCGGTTCGTTGATTCTGGAGGGATTGGCTCAAACAGGGGGAATTCTTCTGGGCGAGAAAAACAATTTCGAGCATATCGTCATTCTCGCCAAGGTGCCCAAAATCAAGTTCCATGGTTTTGCCTGCCCCGGGGATCAACTGCGGTATCATGCCGAACTTGTTGAGGCCAATGCGGAGGGTGGTCGAGTTACCTGCACGGCTCATGTGGGGGAAAGACTCGTCACGGAGGCGGAAATCATCTTCGCCCATCTGGATAACATGGACGATTCGATGGCTCAGTCGATTGATCAGAAGAATTTTGTTTTCTCGATGGGTTTAATGAGTATACTTGATGTTGATAGCCTTTCGCAGGCTGTGAATAGTGATTCCTGATGAAACCGTTATGGATCCGCAATCCGGATGCGATGCGCGTGTTTTACAGATCGATGAACCGCACAGTGGCCCTGCTGTCTGTGTCGTGTTCGGTTATCTGCGCTACTGACGGTTAAAGTTTACGGACGGTGTGAAAACTTTTGAAAGTCCCATATTGGTTACGGCGGTCAGGACAGGACAGCCGTTCTGGGTTGTGTCCAGTTATTGAATAGGTCGTCTGATGAAAAGAAGAGTTGTAGTCACGGGCATCGGTTGTGTGACACCGTTGGGAGAGAACGTGGAGGCGGCCTGGGCCGCCATGAAGGAGGGGAAATCCGGAATTGCGGATATCACCCACTTCGATGCATCTTCCTTTCCGACCAGATTCGCCGCGGAAGTGAAAGATTATGATCTGGGCAAATACGTCGACGATCTCGATGTTTACAAGGATGTCACACATAACACAAAATTCGCGATCGGGGCTGCCTCGCAGGCTGTTGAGGATTCAGGAATTCTCGATGGAAATATCGACCCGACACGGTTTGGCGTCTATTTGGGAGCGGGAGAGGGACAACAGGATTTTCCGCTTTTTATGAGGTTGATTTCCAATTCCGAGAAGGATGGGGAGATCGATTTGGCTCGCTTTACCGAGTTGGGCCTGAAAGAGATGAACCCGTATTTTGAAGTCGAGCAGGAACCGAACCGTCCGGCTGGTCACCTGGCAGCATTATTCAATGCCCAGGGGCCAAACCTGAATTGTCTGACCGCGTGTGCCGCTTCTTCCCAGGCGATCGGGGAAGCGACCGAACTGATTCGTCGGGAGGAAGCCGACGTCATGCTGACCGGGGGAGCGCACAGTATGATCCATCCCTTCGGTGTGACAGGTTTCAGTCTGCTGACCGCTCTTTCCAGACGAAACGACAATCCGCAGCAGTCATCGCGACCGTTTGATAGAGACCGGGATGGTTTTGTCCTGGGTGAAGGGGCCGGCATGCTTATTCTGGAGGAACTGGAACGCGCCAAAGCACGCGGTGCGCATATTTACGGGGAGATCATCGGGTACGGTAGCACCGCTGATGCCTACCGCATTACCGATATTCATCCCGAAGGTCGTGGGGCGATTGCGTGCATCAAAATGGCCCTGGCGGATGCGGCCTGTAATAGCGATCAGATCGATTATATCAATGCGCATGGTACGAGTACCTCGGTTAATGATCGGGTGGAAACGATGGCGATTAAAGGAGCGTTGGGAGAGGAGAATGCGAGGGAGACGCCGATATCAAGCATTAAAAGTATGATGGGGCATTTGATTGCCGCCGCGGGAAGTGTCGAAGCGATCACCTGTCTGATGGCGATGCGGGATGGGGTGATGCCCCCCACAATGAATTATGAAACGCCCGATCCGGATTGCGATCTCGACTACATTCCGAACCAGGCCAGAGAAGGTGTTGTTCGACGCGCGCTTTCCAACAGCTTTGGTTTTGGCGGACAGAATGTCTCCTTGATTTTGGGACAATTCAAGGGGTAGTATTGATTTGGCTGAACGCCGTTTGGGGAAGACGGATGGAAGCCGCCGGCGTTTGTGACGGGGCGGTACCGGGCAGAGCGGGGGAAACCGGCCCGGGGCGACAGGCTGTTCCGGGGAGAACACCAGGAAAATCGAACAGAAGAATTGCCAGGCAGCAAAAGCATTGACCGGGGGTGATTCCCAGCTTGCCCGACCGGTTCATTTCAGGACGAACCATGTATTTAGTTTACGCAGCCGTTTTTCTGCTGACAATAATCCTCATTGATTTGGCGGCCCGGTTCTATTATGGACGCAAAGCGCTGCACTTGCTGGAGAACCTCCCTTCTTTTCATGTGGAAAAGCCGCTTCCCCAGAAACAGGCCGTTCCCTTTGAATTCCAGTCCTCCGGTCAGGTCACGTTGCGCGGCAGTATCTATTACCCCGATGAAATGCCTCCGCTGGGTGTCATCCTTTTTTGTCCCGAGACCAGTTCCAATCATTGGTCTGCGGTCAATTACGCACAGGGGTTGATCGACAACGGGTTTATCGTGGTCTCTTTCGATTTCCGAAATCAGGGAGAAAGCGATTCGACCAGCGGTTATCAGCCGATGCATTGGGTTTCGGAATATGAGGTGGATGATCTTCGAGCGGCTGTGGGGTGGATTCGGAATCAGGAAGCATTTCAGGATCTGCCTTTGGGGCTGTTGGGGATCAGTCGAGGGGCGGCAACGGCTCTGACAGCGATGGACTCCCTTTCGGGCATCGAATTGATCGCTCTGGACAGCGGTTATACGAATGACCTGCTCATCAGCCACTACATGCAGCGTTGGGTCAATGTGGTCGTCCCGGGTCTGTTGCTCAAATATTATCCGCGTTCCCAAATGAGGAAGACGCTTGACCTGGCCATCGCCTACAGTCAGTATAAAAGGAACTGTAAGTACGTCATTACGTCTGATTTTTTTGAAGGGCTTCGAGGAAAGAAAATACTGTTGATCGCGGGAGCGAAAGACAGTTACGTTCCGTTACCGATTACCAGAGAGCTGAAAAAAATGCTGGGCGAATCCTGTTCCGATTTGTGGGTTGTCCCGCAGGCTTCCCACAACGGTGCCCGTGCCCTGCAACCGCAAGAGTATGACAGGCGTCTGGTTTCCTTTTTTCGTCAGATGGTTGTTCAGCCCGCTCCATCCCCCGTTTCAGGAGGTGTTACCGCTTCCGTTGTCCCCGTTGTGCAGCAATCTGGCGGGCAAACCCTGGCCACAAACATGAACGAGAAGTAATGGGTGACAAAAATGCCAACCATTTCCATCCAGGTCATTCAGGGGCTTGAAAGAGGGCAGTTTTTTGCGGATCTGCAGGCTCCCCTGACGATTGGCCGGGAAGACGACAACGCGATCCAGCTTAATGATGAACGGATCAGTCGTTGTCATCTGAAAATCCAGGTGGATCAGGGAAAAGTCATTTTGACAGACCTTGACAGCACAAACGGGACTCGTGTGAATGGATCGCCTATACAGATGACCGTCCTTCATCCGGGCGATCTCATTTCGTTGGGCCGTTGTGTTTTGATGTATGGTTCTCACGAGGAAATTCAGGAATATTGCAGCGAGCAGCATATCAGGTCGATCAACTCCCAGTGTCTGGGAGAGGGGGGCAATGCGGCTTTAGGGTGTGAAAGCGGTCAGGCAGATTCACCTTATCCAGCGACAGACGAATCCGAGACGCTTAGTCTGTTCGACGAGCATGGGCATCCTGCTCTTTCCTTCCCATCGGGGCGTCCGCCTGTTCCTCGGTCTGATTCACTCGCCACACGCAGCGAAATCGCTGATTTGCTCAACTATGTCCATTCTCGACTGTTGCAGGTTCTCGAACATCGGGCAATCAACGATCCGCAGAATGAGGCGACACAGAATGAAGCACCTCCGGGAGCGGTCATTCCATGGCCGAACTGGTCCACGCTGCTTCAACTGGAATCCGAACTGTCTCAGTATCTGAAAGAGATCTCGGAACCAGAATAGCCCCCCGAGACGAAAAGGG